>CAIPGK010000470.1 GCA_903864575.1 uncultured Chloroflexota bacterium | reverse complement strand
GCGTCCCGGGGCGTTTGTTCTCACGGGCATATTCAAGCAGGCTGCAAGGGGTTTGAACATTCGGAAAATAGGCTGGTGCGAATGAACCACGAGGGATGACACAAATGCGGTATGCCCCGCGCCGGAACAGGCGCGAAGTGTGTCAGTATGCCTCCGGCCCGAGGCGCCGGCGGCGGAAACGACCGCTTCTGCGCGATGATGCCGGGGTCGAACCGCGGCATCAGGAGAGGGGAGCGCCCCATGAACGAGCAGACGAAGCGGCCCCGGGCGCGTGAGTCGGGGGTCATCACCGGAACACTGCCGCCGGGGCCGCTGAATGCGATCACGGACGTGAGCGGCGTGCTGGTAGGGCAGGAGACGGTCTGGTTCGGAGGGGGGCCGCTCGTGCCCGGGGCGGGACCGGCCCGGACTGGCGTGACGGTAGTGCTCCCGCATCCTGGAAACCTGTTCCGCGAAAAGGTTCCTGCCGCGTGGCACGTCATCAATGGCTTCGGCAAGAGCATTGGTGGCGATCAGATCCGCGAACTCGGCTCCATCGAGAGCCCGATCGCGTTGACCAACACGCTCAACGTCGGGCGGGTGGCGGATGCGCTCGTCAGCCACGCGATCCGGGATAACCCGGAGATCGGCATCGCCACGTCCACGGTGAACGTGGTCGTCGGGGAGTGCAACGACGGCTTTCTCAATGACATCCAGGGGCGGCATGTCACCGTGGAGCATGTACTCGCAGCCATCGACGGGGCAGCAACCGGCCCGGTCGCGGAGGGCGCGGTCGGCGCGGGGACGGGGATGACCTCCTACGGGTTCAAGGCCGGGATCGGGACGTCCTCGCGAGTGATTCCGGCAGCCCTCGGCGGGTGGACGGTTGGCGCGCTGGTGATGGCCAACTTCGGCCGGCCGGGCGATCTCATGATTGCGGGCGTTCCCGTTGGACGGATGCTCGCGGACAGCGCGGATGCCCCGCCCGAGCGCGGCTCAATCGTCATTGTGCTGGCGACCGACGCGCCGCTGCTGGACCGCGGTCTCGGGAGGTTGGCGCGGCGGGCGGCTCTCGGGCTGGCGCGGACCGGGTCGTTCGCGGGGCATGGCAGCGGTGAGGTGGTGTTGGCGTTCTCCACGCATGAGGAGGTGCGGATTCCCCACGAGCCTGCTGCTCCCCTCCGCTCCATCGTGCTGCTGGCGGACGACGACCGGGGGTACGGGCCGCACGCGATCGATGCGCTGTTCCAGGGGGTCGTCGAGGCCGTCGAGGAAGCAGCGCTGAACAGCATGTTCAGGGCGCAGACGGTCATTGGCCGGGACGGCAACACCAGTCCCGCCCTGCCGCTGGACCGGATCAGGGCGGTGCTGACCCGGAACTGAACCTGTGCACATCGGTCAACGATGGCGCGCGACTTGCATCCTGCCGGTTTTTGGGTGTGTTTTCGGTGCAGTTCGTATCGAAAAACCGTCGAAGGTTTCGCAAGTCTGGCAGTATTGGGTGAGGGAGTCAGGGACGCTTCCAGCTTCGGAGTACCGACATGCCAAGAGTCCGGACGGTCGATCAAGTGGCGATGACGCCGCCATTCGCGGAGCGACTGCGTGCGCTGCGCATTGCCGCGGGATTGAGCCAGGAGGCGCTGGCGGAGAAATCCGGGTTGGGCACGCGCACAATCAGCGGTCTCGAGACCGGGAGGTCCCGCACGACCCAGAGCGGGACCCGGCAGGCGCTGACCGAGGCGCTCGGTCTCACTCCCCGCGAGCGGCGCTGGCTGTTCGAGGGTGACGCCGGCGATGGTCCGCTGGTCGATCAGGACTCCGAGCGCCCCTTGCCGCTTGTCGGCCGTGAGGGAGATCTGCTTCGGGTGCGGGAAATGCTGCACGACCCCGACGCGCGCCTGATCACGCTGACCGGGCCGGGAGGCATCGGCAAGACGCGGATGGCGCGGGAGATCATGCGCACCGGATTGGGAGACACCTCATTGCCGCGCACGATGGTGGGTCTCGATGTGCTGCAGGATCCGGGTGATCTGCTGACCGCCATTATCGCCGCGCTACATCTTCCGGACCGCGGCGGAGACCCTCGCGCCGTATTGCGCCGGGCGCTCCAAACGCGGCGCCTCGTGCTCGTGCTGGACAACGTCGAGCACCTGCCGACCGCCGCGTCGGAGATTGCATGGCTGCTGGAGATCGCGCCGCATCTGACCGTGCTTGCGACCAGCCGGGTTGCGCTGGACCTGCCCGGCGAGCGGGTGCTGCGGATCGCTCCGTTGCCTGCGGACGGCGACAACGCGCCTGCGGTCCGCCTGTTCCGCCAGATTGCGCTGCAGACGAATCCGGGCTTCCTGCCCGGCGCTGACGGGTTGCGTTCGGTGTCCGATCTCTGTCACGTGCTCGGTGGGGTTCCGCTCGGTATCGAGTTGGCCGCCGCGCAGATGGAGGCGCTCTCCGCTTCCGATCTTCTTTCGATGATGGGTCAGGCCGGGTTCGGCCACGGCGACCACGCGCTGCCCGGGGCGACGAACTCGCTGTCCGGGGTCGAACCAGCGATTCGCTGGGTGTGGGACCGCTTGCCGCCCGGCGAACGCCGGTTGCTTCGACTTCTCTCCATTTTCTCCGGCGGTTTCGACGTGAGCGCAGTCGCAGCCGTGGAGGCTGCGTTCGACGAGGTGGATAGCGCCAGCTCCCGAGCGGGAGTCGCCGCGGCAATCATTCGGCTCGCTCGCCGCCACCTGGTGGCCCGGCAATCGGCGGAATCGTCCGATCCGGAACCGCGGTTCACCCTGCTGGAACCGATTCGGCTGTTTGCGCTCGACCGGCTGCGGGAGTCCGGCGTCGAGGATGCGGTGCGGCGCACGCATGCGACGTGGGCGGTCGGGCGAATGCTGGAGCTCGACAACGCGGTGCCCAAGGGAGATCCCGGCAAGTGCATCGACCGGATGGAGCGGGACTACGCAAACGCGCGGGCCGCATTCGACTGGGCGGTCGCGAACGAAGACTACCGCCTGGCAACCGAACTGGCGGTCGGCATGAATCTCGTGTGGGAGTATCGCGACCGCAACGGCGAGGGCAGGCGCAGGCTGGAGCAGCTGCTGGACATCGGCGACCGCTTGCCGCCGGAAGGCCTGATCCACATGAATTTTCTCGCCGGCGAGATCGCCTACCGCGAGAAGGATTACCTCAGGGTCCGGGAATTGGCGGTCGCCCAGGTTGCCCTGTGCGAGAAGGCCGGCTTTCCGATCGGGATGGCCAGCGCGCTGCTGCACCTGAGCGCAGTGTCCGAGGGAGCCGACCGCGCCGAGGCGCTCGGATATATCCAGCGCGCCCGTGACATTCTTGGGGAGGACACCGATTGGCGGCGTCCCTTCCTCCAGGCGTGGGCGCTGTCGCGGCAGGGCATCGAGTTGCACCGCGCGGGAGATCTGTACGGCGCACGGACCGCGCTCGAGGCAGCGATCGCCCGACGGCGCGACGAGGGAAACCGCAACGGCGTGGCGCTGGCCCTCGGACAGCTTGCGTTCGTGCTCGAGGACCTTGGGGCGCCGCAGGCGGCATCAGCCGCGCTCATCGAGGCGTATCCGCTGGCGGCGTCCTTTGGCGATGCCTGGACCTCGTTTTACCTCTCGTGGTCGCTGCTTGCGCTGGTGATCCGGCATGGCCTTCAAGACCGGCAGCTGGCCGAGTTCGCTGCCGTGCTCCGCGCCGCGCTGGAGGACGAGCGGGAGCGGGCAGGCTTCCCGGTGGTGGATGGCAAGGAGATTGCGGAAGCAAGCCTTCCCGCCCCCCAGCATCCCGCTCCGAAGCTGGCCGAGGCGATGGAGGACGCGTGGCTGGTTCCCGCGTTGATGCCGATGGTCTCCGCGGCTGACGCTCCGGTGCGCCCACCGATGGCGCCGCTGGAATAGCGGGATGCATCCATGATGCCGGTGACTGCGGACACCCGCTTCAGCGGTCGCTGGTGGTGACCGCTGGTTGCGGTGTTCCGTTGCTCGGGCGTGCGGTGGGTGTCCCTATCGCCCGCTGGTGATGGGCGCTTCCACGATGTCCCGACCGGTCACGTCGGCGGTGGTTGCGCCGCCGGTGAGCTCGGCGAGCCACGCCCGAAATGGCGGAATATCGGGCGGGTCAAGGTGGACCGTGAAGACCACGTCCGCGCCGTAGTCCACGCCGGTCGGAGGGTGGGGCGAGTTGCGGAGAGCATGCTCGATGCGCCCGGCGTCGTCGTAGGTCGCCCGGATGGTGAGGATGTCGAGGGGGCGGCGTTCGACGATGCCTGCGAGATCGACCGCCTCAGAAACAGCCTGACCGTAGGCGCGGATGAGGCCGCCCGCCCCCAGTTTCGTGCCACCGAAGTAGCGGGTGACGATGGCGAGGACGTCGATCAGGTCCCGCTTCTTCAACACCTCCAGCATGGGAACGCCCGCCGTTCCCGCCGGTTCGCCGTCGTCGCTGGCCTTCTGCGCTTCGCCGCGCTCGCCGAGGATCCATGCGTGGCAATTGTGGTTGGCGTCCCAGCGTTGCTTGCGCACGCGTTCGAGGATTTCCCGCGCCTCGGTCTCGGTCCCGGCCCGCCATACGGTCGCGATGAACCGCGATTTCCTGATCTCGATCTCGTGCTGCGCATCTCGAGCGATGGTGCGCGGGTAGATGGGATTGTCGGGCGCGTCGGGCATGCGGCAGTCCGTTTCGGGCGACTGAACGGCGGACCGGCGGGGTGCGCCGGGTTACGGGATTACGGGATGGTAGCCCACCCCGATCCCGGGGGATTCGTCATCCTGCGGCATGAGGGAGCCTGTCTGTCTCGGTATCCCCACGATGGTCGTCGTGGCCGGGGCGGACCACGGGCCTTGGCCGCAATTGCAGCTGGGGAAACTGGATTGCCGGAAACCGGGGGAAACTGGGACGTCCCGCAGGCCGTGGCCGACGGGACGCCCGACAGGGTGCGTGAATTGCCGAACTGGCCCGGTTCAGGGGAGCATTTCGATCTCGATGAAGACGAACTCGTGCGGGTTGTCGTTGATCACATCGTGCTCGACGCCCCGATCCCTCCCATAGGAGCGGCCAGCGACCAGATCGGAGATGACATCCGCCGCCCCGGTGTCGATGGTGAGCGGTCCGGTGGTCATGGGCACGACGACGTAGTCATAGGCATGGGTGTGCCAACCGGTGTGGCCGCCCGGCGGGAACCGCCACTCGGTGACGATGACCCGCGAGGTCTCGTATTGCCGGGTGGGTGTGGCGAGGGGCCGGTGCGCATGGCGGGACGGGGCGGTCATGTCGTTGCCTTCCCGTTGCGGCTGGGAAGGGCGCGGCCCATGCGCGTGATTGCCTCTTCGAGAATTTCCGGGGAGGTCGCGAGGTTGATGCGGACGTGGCCTTCGCCGCCCTTGCCGAAGGGGACGCCGGAACTCAGCGCCACCCGGCCTGTTTCGAGGAAGGCAGCCGCGGGATCGTCGCCGAGACCGAGGCCGGTGCAGTCGATCCAGGCGAGGTAGGTTCCCTCGGGGAGGCGGCAGCGCGCGCTGGGAAGATGCTGCGCAAGCAGTCCGGGGAGCGCGCGGCGGTTGGCGTCGATGCCGGCGATCGCTGCATCGAGCCACGGGCGGGCGTTCTCGAAGGCGGCGGTATGGGCGATGACCGCGAGGTGGCCCGCATGGTTGCCGGGGCGGTGCAGGGCACTGGTCACGTCCGCCGCCGTGGCGCCGGGAACGACGACCGCGGCCTTGAACCCGGCGAGGTTCCAGCCCTTCGATGCCGAGAGGACCGCGAAATCCGGCTCGCTGTTGGGGACGGACAGGTATGGGATGAACTGCGCTCCCGGCATGGTCAACGGGGCGTGGATTTCGTCGGAGACGACCAACGCGCCATGCGCGCGGGCGAGGTTCGCGACCCCTGCGAGTTCCTCGCGGGTGTGCACGACGCCGCTTGGGTTATGCGGGCTGGAGAGGATCACCGTCGGCATGCCGCCGTGACTGGCGGCCTCGGCCAGGGCGCGGTCGAGCGAGTCGAGGTCGATGCGCCCCTCCGGGCCGAGCGGGGCGTCGACCACCTGCCGCCCGAGTGCCTCGGCGATCGAGAAGAAGGGCGGGTAGACGGGAGTCGTCAGCACGATGTCGCCGACCGGAGCGACCGAGCGGATCACCTCCATCACGCCGGTGAGCACGTCCGTCACCTGGTGGGTGGTGGCGGGGTCGAACGACCAGTTCCAGCGTTCGCGGGCGAAGTCTTCGAGCGCGGCGGCATAGGGATGACTCGTCCAGTCCGGATACCCGGTGTCACCTTCGGCCAGGGCGGCCTGCACCGCCTCGACGATCTCTGGCGCCACGACGGCGTCCATCTCCGCGACCCAGGCGGGGAGCACGTCATCGGGATAGTGCCGCCACTTTGCGCTGGTGCGGGCGCGGAGTCGTTCGACGGTCAGTCCGTCGAACGGATTGGCGACGGCAGCGATGCTGGATTGGATCACGACGGCTCCTTTGCGCGATACGTTGCCCCGGTCGGCAACAGCGCGCGACCGCGACGGATTTCATGTCCGGGAGTGTACCGCCGTTCATTGCCCGGTGTTCCGGTTGGTTCGGGCATGGATGACCGGCGTCCGCGTGAGGCGCGTACCGGGCGTCCGCATCGGCTCAGGAGCGGATCGGCAGCACCGTTGCGCCAGCAGCGACGCCCAGCGGCGCCCGGTTCGCCATCAGGCTGATAGGCCCTGGTTTCCGGGCGAGCGCGAGACCGGCACGGTCGCCAAGGGAGGATCGAGGCTGCGGGAGGCTGGCCGGAGCAAGGCGATCACCGCACCGTTCTTCACGTCGCGGAGCACTCTGCGGACGAGTTGCCCGATGATACCGGCATCGACCCACCGCTGATGCAATCCCCCGTTTTGTGGCGCGGCGGTTGGGTCCGTCCGGGGTAGGAGCGTAGCGGAGACAGCCACGGACTCGCATTCCCCGACGTGTTGGACCGGTCCCGATTCCGCGGGGCGGTCCGTCGACGAGATGGCCCGGACAACGAAACGTGCCGCGGACGATCATGACGATGGAACGGCGAAAGGCACAGCGAGCATGGGAACTCTCCTGATCGGCACCTCGTCCTGGAGCGACCACGCCCCGTTCTACCCGCCGCGCACGGGGACCGCCGGGCAATTGCAGTTCTACGCCCGGTACTTTCCGCTGGTCGAGGTCAACACCACCTACTACCGCGTCCCGCCGCGCACGATGGTTGAAGGCTGGGTGGCGCGGACGCCGCCGGAGTTCATCTTCGACGTGAAGCCGCCGCGCCAGTTGACCAGCACCCCGGAGCAGCCGGGAGGAGCGGCCCCGGAGCCGGATGCGGAGACTGCGGCGGCCTTTCGCGACGCGCTGGAGCCGCTGGTCGCGGTGGGGAAACTGGGCGCGGTCACCTTCCAGTTTCCCCCGTCGTACCGCAACACGGAGGAGCACCGGGAGTACCTTCGGCTGTTGCCCGAATTGCTGCCCGGCATCGCGATCGCCGTTGAGTTCCGGCGGCGGGACTGGCTGGACGCGGAGCACGCCGGCGCGACGCTCGATCTGCTCCGGGAAGCGGGATTGAGCTACACGATGGCCGACGAGCCGCAGATCGGAACCGGGAGCGTGCCGCCGGTCTACGGTGTGACGAATCCCCGGCTGGCGGTGATCCGCTTCCACGGGCGCAATGCGAGCACGTGGTACCAGTTCGGCGACACGAGCGGGGATCGCTTCGACTGGGACTACACCGCCGAGGAACTGGCCGAGTGGACGCCGAAGATCGAGATGGCGCAGCGGGAGGCCGCCGAGGTCCACATCTTCTTCAACACCAACCGGGGCGACCAGGGACCGCGCAACGCCTTTCGGCTGATGGATCAACTCGGGCTGCCGCACCCGCCGCTGCCGACGCTTCCGATGCCGCTTCCGATGCCGATACCGGAAACCGAACCGGGGTCGAATGGATGACCGCAGGGCCTACCGAAACCGGATCCTGTCCCATCAACCGGGTCCTGTCTCATCGACATGAGGTTCGACCCGCCGGGTATCTGCGTCGGACGCCGTAATGGCGGCAGAGCGGTGGTCGAATTGCCTGTCGTCATCTCGACGATGGAGGGATCTCGACTGTGCGCGCTCTCGCGCCAGATCCCTCCTTCATCTGGAGGACGAATGACCTGGCAACCTTTGGCAGCAGGGGAGGCGCGCCTGCCCGATGACCTCGCTGATCGGCGAGACACGTCCGGCCAGGCCCGGCCACTGTGCGCGAGCACAGGCTACCGGGCGCGCTTGTCCCGGGTTGCCACAGCGCTCCCGGATTGCGCCTGCAGATCGAGCGCCGCCTTGTAGCAGGCGTGCAACCGCATGAATTCGTCAGCGTCGCCGCCGTGGTCAGGATGCAGGTTCATCGCCAGCCGGCGGTACGCCCGGTGCACGTCCTGCTCGGAGCACGGGAGTTCGAGCCCGAGCGCCATGATCGGCCCCGGGCGCCTGCGCCCGGCGTCGCCTGAAGCCCGGAGCTGCGCGGCGTGCTCGACCGTCATGAACCAGAGCCCGTCGTGCCGAAGTTCTCCATCCCGCTCCAGTCGCTCACGATCCAGCCGCCACATCTGGCCCGGGTGGGCCGCGCGCCATGAGGGCCGCAGAACGTAGACGAACCGGGCCGTTCGTTTGACCACCTCGACGGGCTGCTCGCCCATGAGGATGGTTTCGGCGGTTCCCGTCCGGGTTGTGCAGCCGCGAACGTGGCCGGCCCGTTCCCGCCGCCGGGCGCGGGCCAGTTCCTCGTGCAGGTGGCGCAGCCGCAGGGCGGCGGGCTCCATTTCGATGCCCTGGTCTCCGGCGACCTGCCGGGCGGCAGCAACGGCCTCGTCGCGCGTCAAGGCGTATCCCGATCCCAGACGTTCGCGCGGGAAGGCGTCGGGATTCGCGACCACCGCCCAGAACCACCGGCCCTTCCCGACCGTGCCGACCGCGAACCGGGGAATCTGGCTGGTTTGCTGCTCCAGTTCCTTCGCGAGTTCGTGCGAGCGTTGCCGGAGCTGCTCCCGAACGCGGGCTTGTTCCGCTCGGGAGAGGGCCGTCCAGTTCCGGCCGGCAAGGATCTCGGCTCCGGCAGCCGCTTCGCTGGCGGCGCGCCGTTCGTCCCGTTCCCGCTGGCGGCGCCGCTCGAGTTCGCGCCGGGTCCGGGCTGGCTTCGGCTGGGTCGCCTTTCGCGTCGCCGCGATCTGTTGTAGCGCCCAACTCGTCGACAGGCGGACCGCCTGGGCTCCATCCGCGCTCGCCGCCTCCTCGGCCTGAGCGACCGCTTCGCTGGCGGAGGGCGCATCGCCGGTCGCGGTGAAGCGCCCGGCCCGGAAGTCGGAGTGCGATCCGGCGACGAACCAGCGCCACCGGCCGGCGGAGACCTTCGCATGGGACCAGTACCGGATCTGCCGACCCTCGGCCATCGACCATTCCCCTTCCGAGCGCGACGGCGCGAATGATCTCACCGCTTGCACGGATCGGCATGGACATCCCGGACCGGACGCCCGACAGGATCGGGCACACCAGGTCTGGCCGGCCGGGGCAGATCAGCGAGGCATCATCAGGGGGGGCGTCACTGGTCCACACGTGGTTTTCGCCAATGCGGCTGTATCCGGAATGCGGGATCGACCGGCGACACCGCCAGTTTCACTCCCTCGTCTGAACCTGCCTGCCGAGCGCGAATGTCCTACTCCCCGGCAAGCCGGGGCCGGTACTGCAACGCTTCGGCGACATGCGCGGCCTGCACCTGCTCACTGCCTGCCAGATCGGCGATGGTGCGGGCGAGTTTCTGGACGCGGTGCCAGGCTCGGGCGGAGAGGTGCAACTGGCGGGCGGCGGCGTCGAGCAGTTGCTGGCCGGTGGCGTCTGGCGCGGCGAAGCGAAGGGTCTCGCGGGAGCCCATGTCGGCATTGGCCTTCAGGGTTGTTCCGGCGAAGCGGGCGGTCTGGCGGGCGCGGGCGGCGCTGACGCGCTCGCGAATGGCGGATGATGGCTCACCGGGGCGGCGGTCGGCCAGTTCGGCGTGGTCGATGCGTGGGACCTCCACGTGGATGTCGATCCGGTCCATCAGCGGGCCGGAGAGACGTTTCTGGTAGCGGGCGACCGCGGACGGAGCGCAGCGGCAGGCGCGGACGGGGTCGCCGAAGTAGCCGCACGGACAGGGATTCATCGCCGCGACGAGGGTGAAGTTGGCCGGGAAGGTGAGGGTTCCGGCGGCGCGGGAGAGGGTCACGAACCGGTCCTCCAGCGGTTGCCGGAGCCCTTCCAGTTTGACGGCTCCGAACTCCGGCACTTCGTCGAGAAAGAGCACCCCGCGATGAGCGAGGCTGATCTCGCCGGGGCGCGGCCACGACCCGCCGCCAACAAGACCGACGTAGCTGGTGGTGTGGTGCGGGGCGCGAAAGGGGCGCTCGCGGATCATCGCCGTTTCGGGCGGGAGGAGACCGCGCACGGAGTAGACGCGGGTGACTTCCAGTGCCTCGTCCGGAGTCATCGGCGGCAGGATCGAGGGCATGGCGCGGGCGAGCATCGTCTTGCCCGAGCCGGGCGGGCCCGAGAGAAGCAAATTGTGCGACCCGGCGGCTGCCACCTCGACCGCGCGTTTGACGTGCTCCTGGCCCTTCACATCGGCAAAGTCGACGCCGAGCCATTCGGCGGCCGGGGGGGCGTCACCGGGGATGAAGGGGGCGATTGGCGCCTCGCCGGTGAGGTGATTCACCAGGTCGGCGAGGGTGCGGATCGGCAGGATTTCAAGCCCGCCGATGATGGACGCCTCCGCGGCGTCCTCGGCGGGAACGAAGGCGCGGCGGATGCCCTTGCTGGCGGCGAGCGCGGCCATTGCGATCATGCCGGGGGCGTGGCGGACGATGCCGTCCAGCGAAAGTTCGCCGACGACGAGGGCGTCGTCGAGGGGTGGGGCGTCGATCTGGCGTCCGGCGATCAGGATGCCGAGGGCGATGGGCAGATCGTAGATCGGACCTGCCTTCTTCAGATCGGCGGGGGCGAGGTTGACCGTGATTCGCCCGTGGGGGACCTTGCCGCCGCTGTTGCGAATTGCCGCGCGCACCCGCTCCTGCGACTCGCGCACGGCGGCATCGGGCAGACCGACGACGGTCATGCCGGGTTGACCGGTCCCGATGTCGACCTCGACCTCGACCAGAACGCCATCCAGACCGACGGTGGCGCAGGAATAGACCTTCGCGAGCATCGGGCATCTCCGGGCGATGAACCTCTCCGATTGGATTGTCGCACGAGGAGCGGTCACGCACGATCAATGGACGGGAGGGTACGATTCTTGCAGATTACCGCTCCTGTTCGATGGAGACCGCCGTTGCCGGTCCGGGCAATAACGTCAGGAGCGCGGATGCAGGGCCGGGAGCCGGAAGAGGCCACGAACGACGCGGACGCGAGGGGCGATCAGGACCCGTGGCTCGCCGCGCGCCTGGATGCGATGGAGGCGCGAATCGCGCGGATCGAACTCGCGCTGTCGGCGATCTGGGCTGCCCCGGCCACCGCGGAGCCCGTCGCGGGAGCTGAGCAACTCCCGGCCGGATGGCCCGCCCCGCCGGGTGCGCCGGCCGCCACGGCTCCGGCGATTCCCTCGCTGCTGCCGTCCGCGCCACATGGTCCCGGCGACGGCTGGCCGCGAGCCGGCGCGGAGCGGGATGCCGCGTCCGGCAGCGGCATCGCGGCCGCGGCTGCGACCGCCGGGTTCGCGCGGGTCGACGCGGCAGAGGCCGAGCCCCTTCCCATTCTCGACCGCATCACGCTGGATCCGATCGCGCCGGGCCGCCATGCGCGTTCCGAGGGGGCGCCAGCACCCGGGCCATCGGCGGCTCGCGGGACGTCATCCGCGCCCTCCCGTCCGCGCTGGAGCGCCGCCGATCTGGAGCGGATGGTCAGCGGTGCCGGGCTGGCGTGGGTCGGCGGGCTGGCGCTGGTGCTCGGGGCACTTTTCTTCCTCGGGCTGGCGATCAGCCGGGGCTGGATCGGTCCGTCGGCGCGGGTGGCGATCGGGCTGGCGGCGGGTATCGCGGCCAGTGCAGGTGGCTACCGGGTGATGACCCGGCGCGATCCGCTGGTTGGACGGGTGCTGCTCGCAGTCGGCGTCGGATCCTGGAATCTCGCGCTCTTCGCGGCGGCGCGGCTGTATGCGCTAGTTCCCGTGGAGATCGCCCTGCTCGGCGTGCTTGTCGCCTCTGTCTGGGCGGCCTGGGTGGCGATCCGGGCGAACGCGCAGGAGGTCGCCGCGCTCGGGCTGGAGATTGCGCTCGGCGCGCCGCCGGTGCTGCATGCCGCTCCGAACGGGACGACGGTCGCCTACCTCGCGGCGTTGCTGGTCGGATCAGCGCTGATCTCGATGAAGCGCGGGTGGGGATGGCTGCCGCCCATCGCGTTCTTGCTCTCCGTCCCGCAGTTTGCGCTCTGGATCTGGGACGAACCGCCGATGGCGCTCGCCCTCGCGGCGATCGCCGGATTCTGGCTGATCCATGCCGTCAGCGCGGCCGGGATGGCGCGGAATGCCCGACGCGACATCGTGACGTTCACCGCCTCGATGCTCTATGGGCTGAATCTGTTCGCCACCTCGATGCTCGGGATCTCCGTTATCTGGAACGAGGGCCCGCTCGCGCGGGGCTCGATCCTGGCCGCGGCCGCAGCGGCCAGTGTTGCGCTGGGGCTGGTGGACGCCCGGTTCCTGCACGAGGCTGGCGGGTTTGCCCAGTTGTGCGGTGGGAGTGGCGGACTGCTCTTCGCGGCTGCCATCCCGGTCGCCTTCGACGGTCCTGCCGTCGTCATCGGCTGGGCGCTGGCGGCGACGCTGGGCGTTGTGCTCTCCCGGTGGCGGACCACGACCTGGTTGGCGGTGAGCGCGGGGCTCTATCTCGCCCTCGCGGCAGGGCACCTGTTGTCGATCGAGTTTCCGATCGACGAGTGGGCCACCCCCGCGGCCGGGCATGCGCCATTCCTGTCGCAACAGGGCCTGGCGCTGGGCGTGTGGCTGGCCGCCATGGCGGCGGCAGGATGGCTGGCAGGTCCGGGCCGCATCCGGCTGGCTGTCTCGACCGCGGCAGTGGCGGTGCTCTCCCTCGCACTGCCGCTCGAATTGTCGGGATTGCCGCTGCTTGCGACATGGGCGGTCATCGCGGCGGCGGCAATCATCCCGGCTCGCCGGTGGCATCCGGTTGCTGGAGTGACTGGTCTCCGGTTCTACTCCGGCGGCGCGTTGCTCCACGGACTGTTGCTGCCCGGGCTGCTGGTGGTCTGGCATTATCTGACCGTCGATGCGCCGGCCGGATCGTTTCACGTCCAGCTCGACCGACCTGCCGGCGGCTTTGCCGCAACGCCGGCCATCGCCGCCGTCATTGTCGCGGCATTGCTCGCGATTCTGGCGACGACCTGGCCGGGGATGGACGTGCGTGCGGGGGCGCTCGCGCTCATGCCCGTTGCGGTTGCGTGGGCGGTCCCGTTCCTGACGAACGCGACCGGAACGGCCATCGCGTGGGCCGCGGCAGGCGCGGCCGCGCTGGGCGCTGCGCTGGCGCTGGCGAGGAAGGCGCCTGCTGCCCGGATGCCGCTCGGCGTGTCCGGGCTGGCGCTGCTGGAGGCGGCGGGGTTCGTCACGCTGACCATGCTCGCGCCGCCGTCACGGCTGCTGGTCGATCCAGGCGCGGCGACGCTCGCGCCACCGCTCATGGCCGGAATTGCCGCGCTGCTGGCGCTGATCGCGGCGCTCGCCTCGCTGGCATGGGCTTCGCGGGGCGGCGGAGACTCGCGCTGGTTTGGCCTCGCCGCGGCGGTGACCGTGGTCTACCTGCTCTCGGTCGCGACCGTCGGCGTTTTCCAGCAGCGGATCGGGCCAGGCGTCGATGGCGCTGCGGTGGCGCGCCAGGCGCAGGTGGCGCTGTCGATCCTGTGGGCAGTGCTCGGTGGCGCATCGCTGGTCTATGGGTTGGCGCGGTTCCGCGCTGTGCCGCGGTTGCTCGGACTGGCGCTGCTCGCGCTGGCGGCGGCGAAGGTCTTTTTCTACGATCTCTCGTCGCTCGATGCGGCGTACCGAGTGCTTTCGCTGATCGTGGTCGGCGCGCTGCTACTGGGGAGTTCCTACATTTACCGGCGCGGGCGGGACCGGGCCGCGCCCGCGCCTGAGACCGTGCGAGTTTCAGGCGCCGCTGCCGCCGCTGCGCCGATGGTGCTGGAACCGACAGTCCTCGTCATCGGCACCCTTGGGCTGGCGTTCGCGTTTGCGGCGCTGGTCGGCCTGCAGGGATTGTCTGCCTTGCGGCCGTCGTCTCTCTGGCCACGCAGTGCTCCGAGCACGACGATCCGGCCAACCGCGACCACGGTGCGGGCATCGGCGTTCCGCACCCCTTCGACAGGCGTGGTTCCGGCGCCGTTGCGGCCGATCGTCGCTCGGGATGCGGCCACCATCGGGTGGGATGACTTCGACGGCCCGACCTATCGTCTCGACTATTCGAAGCCGGGGCTGACCGGAACGGGGGGGAGCGGCATCCTGTCGCTCAAGTCCGAAACGAGCGCGACCTGGCCGTCCATGGAGACACGTGGAGTCCTGCCGCCCGGAAAGCGTGGTCTTGTGACGGTCGAAGTCACCGGAACCAGCGGCGGGGCCATCCCGGTGGTCATCCTGCAGACGGATCCCCAGCACCAGCGACAGGTCTACATCGACCTCGAGAACGACCGTTGGGGGGCATGGTACTGGTCGCCGGAGGCCGGAATGCGGCAGCCGTCGTGGTCGCACCTGACCGGGACGCCCGGCGTGCCGTCCCACATCGAAATCGTGGTGGAAGGACGAAACCTGCAAATGAGCGTGAACGGGACAACCGTTCGGGGGTCGGCGCGGCTCCCTGACGACATGCTTGGCAAACCGCTCACCCTTGTGCTCGCGGCGCACGCGCCATTCGGCCAGCCGGGTGCACCCTTCGGCGTCACCTTCGGGGGTTGGGCGCTTTTCAGCCTGCCGGATCGACCGGTAACGCCCGCGCCCTGATGTCCGTCGCCGGGATCCAGGGGCGCGGGAAACCCGGTTCCGCGGATGCGTTGGAGCGAAAGCGCAACTATGGTCACCTGACGATGATGGGCTACCATGAATCCGGGCTGGTGAACAGCGACCGTCGCGACCGGTAGTCGGGTTCCGGGTGGAGAATGCGCCCCCGGCCGGGCGCTTCAGCGCCTGCCCGGCGTTGTGCTATGCCGCGGGTCGCGGTGGCGCCGGGCGGATGGCGGGCGATGAGGGCCGTCGGAGACGTGATGGGTGACGCATACTGGCGAAACCAATACCGGGATGCGCTCGACCATGCCGAGGCTGCCGCCGTCGCCGCGCGGAACGGCGGGCGCTCCGTCGCCTGCGGGTTTACCGGCAATGTCGATCGGGTCGCATCGCTCGATGGGCCGATGCTGGCCGAGTGGCTCGCGGAGCAGGAGATCGGCGGCGGCGAGAGGCGCATTGTCCGCGCCGGGACGGTCGGGGAGTTGCTTTGCGGGATCGTCCAGTGCGTGCGCGACGGGTGCGGCACTGACCTGCCGGTGGCCGATCCCGGGGTTCAGGACTGGCTGCTGGCTCGCGCGTCGGGCCGCTCGCAGATCGGGGGAACCGGGCCACAGGCGGCGGTGACGCTGGATCGGCTTGGCTTCCCCACCATCGTCCACCTGACCGGGCGGTCGCCGGAGCAGATCGCCGCGCTCGGCGCGGGGCCGTTGATGCGGGTCGCCACGGAGCATGGTCTCACGCCGGCGGCGGGGGCGATCCGGCCAGATGACCCGGTCATGTGGCACGTTGCGCTGGAGTTTGCGGCGGGTACGGCAATCCCGGCGGCGACAGGCGGCGGCACGGCGCCGGCGGGCGACCGGGTGATCGTTTCCCATGATCCGGTCAACGCCGAGCTCCAGATCGACCCAATCTTCGCCGGGACGGTGGCGACGGCGGGTGACTCGATTCCGGCCGTGCTGATCTCCGGGTTCAGCCAGGTGGTGGACGACGACGCGCTTGGCAGGGTGCTGGCTGCCGCTGCCGGGGTGCTCCGGGCGTGGCGTGCGGGCAACCCCGGGCTGCTGGTCCATCTCGAACTGGGGGCGATGCCGCGGCCGGACATGCTGCCGCGGGTGCTGGACGCGCTTGCGCCGTTCGTCTCCAGTGTTGGGTTGAACGAGGACGAACTGCGCGACCTCGCGGACCCGGACCGTCGGTTCGCGGCGTTCGGGTGGCACGAGCGGTATGCCGCCCTCAGGCGGATCGGCGAGCGGTGGCCGGCGCGGAGGCTCGGGCTGCATACCCGCGACGGCTGCCTCGCGCTGACATCCGCCGACCCGGACCGCGAGCGCCAGGCCCTGCTGGCAGGTTCGCTCGTCGCCGCGGCACGGGTGGCGACCGGCGATTTCCCGACGTTCGATGACTGCCGCACGACGCTGGCGACCGCGCAGGTCCGACCCGAGCCGACTGCGCGAGGCGAGCCGACCGGCGCGTGGCGGCTGGTCACGGTTCCCGGACTTCGCGTGCCGCGGGCCGCGGCGGCGGTCGGGCTAGGCGACAGTTTCACCGGGGCGCTGCTGGCGACGCTGGCGGGTCGTTGACCGGTCCGGCCTGAGCCGCGCCGGCATGGAAAACCGGTGCGGTCATGTACGATGGCACGGGACAGGGATGAGGGAAAAGGAGCGGGTCATGGACCGGAGAACGTTCATCGAGGGCGCGGGCATGAGCGTGGCGGCGGCGGTGGCAGGACTTGCGCCGGCGTCCTCGCCCGTTACAGCAGCGGCGCCCGACGCCGGCGCGTCAGCGATCGTCGTGCAGCCGGGTACGCCGGAGACGGGCGCGCTCTTCCTGCGGGCGCTGATCGTCGACGACGCCCTCGGAGATGGAAGCGCCTACGGTGATGCCGCTGCCGCGCTCGCGGACGATATCGAGACGCGCGGCATCCTCCTCGAGCGTTCGACGTCCGGGGCGGATGCGGTGGCGCGGATCGACGCCGACATGGCCATTGATGGCGTGCTCGTCCAGGCGAACCTCGGCGGCCGCTTGGCGGCCTCCGTCGTTGCCGCGGTTCGCGGACGCAGCGGCGACATGCCGCTTTTCCTGCTCACGGGTGACAGCGAGGACCAGGTTTCCGACGATTTGCTGGCCGGCGCGAGCGACGTGCTCTCCCTGCTCGAGGACACCACCGACTTCCTCGGCGGCCGGGTGCAAGCTGCGATCACCGAGTGGCGGGATGCCCTGCTGCCGCCCATGTTCTCCGCGCTCGTCGAGTTTGCGGGTGAGCACGAGTACTCCTGGCATACGCCCGGGCATACGGGCGGAACCGCTTTCCTCCGCTCACCGGCGGGCCGCGCCTACCACGACTTCTTCGGCGAGAGCCTGCTGCGGAATGACCTCTCCATCTCCGTCGGAGAACTCGGATCGCTTCTCGATCATTCCGGGCCGATCGGCGATGGCGAGCGCAACGCGGCGCGAGTGTTCGGAGCGCACCGGACCTATTTCGTCACGAATGGATCCTCCACGTCGAACCGGGTGATCCTGATGGCGAGCGTCACCCGCGATCAGGTGACGCTGTGCGACCGCAACTGCCACAAATCGGTCGAGCACGCGATGACGATGTCCGGCGCGGCGCCGACTTACCTGATCCCGACCCGCAACGGGCTCGGCATCATCGGGCCGATCCCGCCCGAGCGGCTCGACCCGGAGGCCGTGGCGCGGGCCATTGCGGAGAATCCGCTGACCTCAGGGTTGGAGGACCGCAAGCCCGTTCATGCCGTGATCACCAACTCCACCTATGACGGTCTGTGCTACCGCGTGACGCGGGTGAGCGAACTGCTCGGGCAGAGCGTGGACCGCCTCCATTTCGACGAGGCGTGGTACGGCTATGCCCGGTTCAACCCGCTCTATGCCGGGCGCTACGGGATGCATGGTGATCCCGAGTCATCGGACCCGGACGCCCCCACCATTTTCACGACCCAGAGCACCCACAAGTTGCTGGCCGCACTGTCGCAGGCGTCGATGATCCACGTCCGCGACGGGCGGAACGCGATCCCGCACGCCCGCTTCAACGAGGCCTACCTGATGCATGCCTCGACGTCGCCGCTCTACCCGATGATCGCCTCGATCGACATCGCGTCCGCGATGATGGACGGGACCGAGGGGGAGCGGTTGACCGGGTTGTCCATCCGGGCGGCGGTTGCGTTCCGGCAGCGGGTGGCGCGGCTGCACGAGGAGGCCGTCGCGGCAGGCGAGTGGTTCTTCCAGCCGTGGCAGCCCGACACCGTGGCGGTGGAGGGGCAGGAGATGGCATTCGCCGACGCCCCCGCCGATCTGCTCGCGACCGATTCCTCCTGCTGGGTGCTTCGGCCCGGCGCGGCGTGGCATGGCTTCGGTCAGTTCGAGGACGGCTATTGCCTGCTCGACCCGATCAAGGTCACATTGCTGACGCCGGGATGCGGCGCCGATGGAACACTGGCCGATGACGGCATTCCTGCCCCGGTGGTCACCGCATTCCTCTCGGCCCGGGGCATCGTGCCGGAAAAGACCACCGATTTCGGGATGCTTTTCCTGTTCTCGATGGGAACGACCTCCGGCAAGGCCGATGCGCTGATCGCCGGGCTCCACGAGTTCCGCCGTGCGTACGACGCAAACATGCCGCTGGCGAAGGCCCTGCCGCACCTTGGCGAACTCATCCCGGCCTACTATGGCCGGATGGGGCTGCGGGATCTCTGCGGCGAGATGTTCGCCTCGATGCGGACCCTGGACATCACCGGGGCGTTGGCCCGGGCTTTCTCGACGCTGCCGGCCCCGAAGATGAGCCCCGCCCGCGCCTACGAGCGGCTGGTCCGGGGCGAGACGGAGATGGTCGCCGTCGCGAAGATGGCCGGCCGTGTGGTGGCCACCGGGGTTGTTCCCTACCCGCCCGGCATCCCGCTGCTCAGGCCCGGCGAGCAGACGGGCGACGCTGAGAGCCCGCAACTCGCCTACCTCTCAGCCATGGAGGCCTTCGACCGGCAATGGCCGGGCTTCGCGCACGACACGCACGGGGTGGAGGTCTCCGGAGATGGCGCATATTACGTGATGTGCCTGACCTCATAACTCCACCGAGCGATGCTCTGTGCCAGCGGGTGAACCGATCGGCTCCGGCTGCGTTCATGGGCAGGGCGTGGGCATTCAGATCGCTCTGGCGCGGCGTTTGCGATGCTCGCGGCAACGGCCGGCTGCCAACCTGCGGCGTCGCAGGCGGCCGGCCGCCCACCCGTAACGCGAGGCGCATCATGGACGGAACGCGATTCGATGAACTGATCCGCTCGCTGACGTCGGTTCGGACGCGGCGAAACGTGGCGCGCACCGTCGCGGGCGGGGTCGCGGCGGGCATCGCCGCGCAGCGCGGCCTGCGCGACGCGGAGGCGTGTTCGCCGCTTGGCGGATATTGCCGGAACACCTCCGAGTGCTGCGATCCGCTCCGGTGCATCTATGCGGAGTGCGCGCAGTGCATCGCCACCGGCGATCCCTGCAAGGACAACAAGGACTGTTGCTCTGACATGTGTGACGGGGGAACGTGCATCAGGAAGAAAGACTGCCGGAAGTCCGGAGTGCTGCGCCGAGGCTGCCGGAACCGTCACCATCACGGCGGAAAGGACCATTGACCGGCGGTGCGCGGCGGTTTCCACTTCCGTGATCGCGCGCTGACGGGGATACTTCCGCATATGGTCTGCCCTGGACGGGGCAACGGGATCGATGCGATGAAGGGACATCCGCCGATGACGGCCTTCGAGATCACGGAACGCAACCGCCTGCTCCGGCTGGCCAAGCGCGGCGCCTATGACCGCGATGAGATTTACCCGATCGTGGACGCGGGGCTGATCTGCCACGTCGCCTACGAGATCGACGGGCAGCCCTACGCAATGCCGACCCTCCATTCGCGAGTGGGAGACACCATCCTGCTGCATGGCCACGGGACGAACCGGAGCCTGTTGCATGTCGGCGCGGGCAACCCGTGCTGCATTACCGTGACCCACACCGACGGGATCGTGCTGGCCCGGTCGATCTTCAATCACTCGATCAACTACCGTTCGGCGATGCTTTACGGCAATGGCCGCCTGATCGAGGAGCGCGAGGAGAAGATTGACGCGCTCTACCGCTTCACCGAGAAACTGCTGCCCGGCCGCTGGGACGATGTTCGCCCGATGACCGAACAGGAGCTGAAGGCGACGACGATCATCGCGGTCGAGATCGAGCAGGCATCGTCGAAGGTCCGCGAGGGCATGCCGAAGGACGACGAAGAGGATCAGAGCTTCCCGTGTTGGGCGGGCATCATCCCGATGCATGTCGCCATCGAGGACCCGGTGGCCGACGGCCTGACCGCCCCGGAGATGCCGGTTCCCGAGTATCTGCGGGCGTGGGTCGCGGATCGGCGAGGGGATTAGAGCCGGACCCCACCGGTGCGCCTGTCGATGCGTTGAACGGACCACGCGGCGCCCATCTGCGCCGCGTGGCCCGTTCGTTCTCAACACGCGCCGGGACGGCGTCAATCTGGAACGGGTTGACGCCTGTCCGCGCGGACCGTACATCCGTTTTCCGCACAGAGTCGTAAACGCAGGCAGCCACGGCTCGCGAACGTCCGGCTCGACCGGGAGTTCGCGTGGGAGCCAGTCGGCCGCCGGATAGCCGCTCCGGTGGACGGCGCAGGGGTGAGGCCCGCGCCGGCGCCGGTTCGGTTGGCGTGGCCGTGGCTGTGTGGCGGGAGCGCCGCCTGCCCGCCGCGAGCCGCCGGGATGGTGCGGCTCGCGCCGGGTCGGGGCGGTGGCGCGAGCGGTTCGACGCCGAGGGATGCGGCGCGGGAGGTCGGGATGGGACGGAGACGCGGCTTGCCGGCCCGCTGGGTCGGGGCGCTGCTGATGGCGCTGATGGCGCTGGCGGGATTGTCGGGGCCGGACGCGCGGCCTGCGCCCGCCGGGGCGGTCTGGGGCGCGTGGATCGCCACCGAGCGGGCAAGCCTGCGGACGGCGCCAGAGGAGTGGGCCGACGTCGCGGGGCAGGCCTGGCAGGGTGAGTGGGTCGAGGTCCAGGACGGCCCGAGCGAGTCCGGTTGGTACGAAGTTGCCGCCCCAGACGCGGATGGCTGGGTTGAAGGCGACCATCTCGCGTTCGAGCAGGACGGCTGGACGGACGATGCGGACAGTGGGTCGTGGATCCCCGCCGAACGCTGGATCGACGTGGATCGCGGCGATGGCACCGTGACGCTGTTCGACGGTGACGCTCCGGTCCGCACCTGGTGGGGGGTGATGAGCGCCGATTCATCGGATGACGGGTTCTATGCCACTGCGCTCGGCACCTACCATGTCTACGACATGAACGCGGATCTCGCCTGGACCGAATGGGGACAGGCCTGGATCTCGCACTGGGTGGGATTCGATCCCGACCGCATGAACGGGTTCCATTCCTTCTCGCTGGATGAGCATGGTGTCCCGGTCGACGGTGGGGACACCGCGACCGGGGGCTGCGTCGCCCTGCCTTCCGATTCCGCCGCGGACCTGTACTGGTCCGTCGAGCCGGGCATGCGGGTGGAGGTGCACTGGTGATGCGGCGCGGTCAGTCGGGATAGAACCCCGGGTAGACCCGCTTCAGGTCCTCGGCGGAAAAGATGCGATGCATCCGGGATGGCCCGACCTTCCTCGCCAGCACGGTGGAGGTCTGATAGGCCCCCCGGAAGTCTGCCTGGCGATGGATGGCGGCGTTGCCCCATTCGGTGATGGGAACGACGATCGCTTCGTCACCCATCGTCGTCTCGATCACCTCGAAGCCGGTGACCTCGTTGAAGATCGCGCGCCATGCGGAATCGCTGAAGCGGAAAAAGTCCCAGGGGGCTTCATGGTAGGCCCATGTCTGGTGACAGTGGATGTAGGCGAGTCCGCCAATCTCAAGCACGGCGTTCAGTTCGGAGACCGCCTGGATCGGGCACAAGAGGTGCTCGAAGACGCTCGTCGAGAAGGCGTGGGTGAAGGTCCGCCCGGCGATCGCATCGGAGAGCAGGTGGGCGTCCGCCACGACGTCGACGCCCGATCCTGGCACGATGTCGATGCCGAGAAATGATCCCTTGAGCTGACTCCGGATGCTCTGGCTGGTGCGGGAGCGCGATCCGATTTCGATCACCCGCGAACGGTCAGTGATGGTGTCGATCCAGCGGAGGATCGAGGAACTGGCCGCTCGCGAATGCTCCCGGTGCAGTTCGCCGATGTGGAGGACCGGGATCGCGATCGTCTGGTCGGCGCGCCGAAGCTCCAGCTGGGAACCCGTGAATTGTTCGAGCGTCAGATCCCGGTCGAGGGGGAAGACGGCGATGAAGCCGGCCTCGCGCTCCTGTTGACTGGAGGGCGCCCACTGTTCGCGGCGGGTGCATGGGCGAATCGTGGCGTGCAGCGGCGTCAGGCCAGGCGTCGTCAGCACCGCGGCAGTCGGCGTGGGCGTGGACCAGCCGCGGACGACGATCAGGTTCGGCTGGGGCTGGATGGAATCGACGCCCCAGGTGTCGCCGACGGCGCGCCGAACCACCGGCGGCTCCCCAGCGCGCGGGATGGCGGCGGCCTTGGGGATGGCAGGGCGCCCCTCGGCGCCGGCGTTGGCGGCTTGCGGTTTCGGCCCGAGCACGGCCCAGAACTCATGCTGCGCCGCGGTGGTGGGATACACCTGGAGGACCGGGAGCGAGATGAGGTTGAGGTCGTTCAGCAGGCGGATTATGGTCTCGAAGGACTCGTCGGTGAACTGCCACGCATGGCGGTCGACATAGGTGTCGTTTGCCAGGCTCATGACATAGAGTTCCAGGGCGGTTTCAATGTTGCGAGCCACGACCCTGCTCTCGTCGCCGTGGTCGCCTGCCCAGTGGCGG
>CAIPGK010000469.1 GCA_903864575.1 uncultured Chloroflexota bacterium | reverse complement strand
GCCCATCGCTCCCTTCCCATGTGCGGCCGTCGTCATCGGTGCCCAGCGGCGATCCCCATCGTCGCTGGCGGCGGCGGCCGCGATCCCGTGGAGTAGTCAGCCAGCCGGGGCGCGGCCCGGGATCGTGGTTCAGAATCCGGGGAACGCCGGTGCGCCCGGAACCACGCCGGGCAGGTGCATTGGAGCGCGCTCCGCCGAATCGACGCGCTCGCCGTCGATGACGATGGTGCTTTCCTCGCTGGTGTAGACCTCGGCGTCGACCTCGTTACGGCGCTCGCGCCCGTTGACCGTGACCGACCCGGACGCAGACCCGCCGCCAGGCATCCCGAGCCCCAGCGAGGCCGGATTGACGATTGCGCCGATGCCAATCGCCGGAAGATCGACCTCGCCGTAGTAGCCGAGATCCTCCGCGTACGTGGACGCGACATCCTCGGCGCCTTCGGCGCCTGCGACCATCGCTCCGAGCGGCAGAAGCACCGCCGCAATCGCGGCGGCGGCCAGCAGTCGCCGAGATCCCGGAACGCGGCTGCTCCTGATCGACGGGCGTTCGTACACGGTGCATCCCTCCTCGAACGCGGATGCCATCACCGGCAGCCGCTCCTCCTCCAGTCGATGGGTCCGTGACAGGCTGACCAGCACGCGGGGATCCGCGCCGCGGTCGAGTACGCGATCCGCGTAGAGTCCGGCGATGCCATCGGAGGGCAGCGGACGAATGGCTGGCCAGGTGGAAAAGGCGGTCGGCTCGGTCATGTCAACTCCCCGGAGCGGCGTCGGCGCAGGTGACGACCGCGGCGGGAGGATGGGGAGCCTTCGCGGTGTACGTACACGTTGTTGAGGGCAGAATAGCAAGCTCCTCCTGCGGTGACAAGCAGGCAGATCAGCACGATGACGCGAGGCGGGCGCGTGCGATGCATCGTCCGGATGTGGCGCGCGGGGTGTGGCGCGTGGACAATGGCGGGACGGCGCTTGCCGTTCGCCAGCGATTCGCGCTCGCCCGAGGTTGCCCGATGTCCGACGCACCCGCCACCGATCTCCTCTACCAGCGAGACAGCCAACTCCCCGCCTTCGACGCCGTGGTGACGGCGGTCGATCCCGAGACCCGAGGAGTCGCGCTGGACCGAAGCGCGTTCTACCCGGGAGGCGGCGGGCAGCCCTGCGACCAGGGCGTGCTCTCCGCGGGGGGCGCGGTCTGGCCGGTGGCGCAGGTCGCCAAGGCAGGCGCCGCGGTGTGGCACACCCTCGGCGGGGAGGACCCGCTTCCCCCGCTGGGAGCGGTCGTGCATGGCGAGATCGACTGGGAGCGACGCTACCGGCTGATGCGGACCCACACCGCCCTGCACGTCCTCTGTGGCGTCGTCTTCCGCGACTATGGCGCGTTGGTGACGGGCGGCAACATGGCTGTCGACGGGGCGCGCATGGACTTCGAGATGGACTCCAGCGAATTCACCCCGGAGCGGGTGGCCGAGATCGAGGCGCGGGCGAATGCCGAGATTGCGGCAGGACGGGACGTGCGGGTGCAGATTCTCCCGCGTGAGGAGGCATTTGCCATCCCCGATCTGATCCGCACGAAAATCAACCTGTTGCCGGAGGGAATCCCGGAGGTGCGGACGGTCGAGATCATCGGACTCGATCTCCAGGCCGATGGCGGCACCCACGTGCTGAACACGCGCGAAGTGGGTGGGTTGAAGGTGGTTGGGACCCGTTCCAAGGGCAAGGCGAACAAGCGGCTCGAAATTGTTCTGGTCGATCCAGCCTAGCCGGGGAGCGGCGCGACGCGGCAAGATTGTCGGAACGCAGCGCGGGGCCGTTTGCAGCGACGATGACAGGAAATGAAGGCGGCAGCATGGTGATTCAATCAACGGGCACGTCGCGGCGGATCGCGCCGTTCAAGGAATCGGTCTGGCTCGGGGTCGACGCCATGTTCGACCGGCACCCGGACATGATCTTCTTCGGCAACGGCGCGCCCGCAAACGATCTGATGCCGCTCGACCGGCTCAAGTGGGCCAGCGCGCAGGCATGGGAGGATGGCCTGAACCAGCTCTCGTATGGAGAGACCGAAGGGTATGCGCCGCTGCGCGAGTTGATCGTCCGTCAGATGGCCGCCATCGGCGCTCCTGCGACCGCGGACGAAATCGTGGTCGTCAACGGCAGTCAGGAGGGGATGGACATCGTCGGCCGGACGCTCCTGCACGAGGGAGACATCGTGCTGGTGGAAGGTCCGACCTTTCCCGACGCGATCCGGCTCTACCAGTCCCATGATGCCGAGGTCGTCGGCATGGAAATGGACAAGGACGGCATCGTCGTCGAGCGGCTGGCAGCGCTGCTGGACCGGCTGCCGAGAACCCCGAAGTTCATCTACACCATTCCGACGTTCCAGAACCCGTCCGGCACAACCCTGCCGCTGGACCGCCGCCACGCGCTGGTGAACCTCGCCCGCGAGCGCGGCATCCTGCTGGTCGAGGACGATCCCTACAGCGCATTTCGATACGAGGGAGAACCGTTGCCTCCGCTGCGAGCGCTCGAGCCGAACTCGGTCTATCTGGGGACCTTCTCCAAGACGCTCGCGCCGGGGTTGCGGGTCGGCTGGATCAGCGCGCCCTCGCCGCTCTTCGGCCATTTCTTCGCGGTCAAGGAGGTGATGAGCATTTCCAACTCCCGGCTCACCACCCGCGTCGCGTATCACGCGGCCGCCGGGGGATTCCTCGAGGAGCATGTCGCGGAGGCGCGCGAGGCCTACCGGATCCGCCGTGACACCCTGCTTGCCGCGATGGAGGAGTATCTGCCGCCGCAGGCGACCTGGGTTCGGCCGGAGGGCGGGTTCTTCGTCTGGGTTGACCTGCCCGAGGAGATCGACACCGACGTGCTGCTGACGAAAGCGGCGGCGAACGGAGTCATCTTCCTTCCGAGCTCGTGGTTCTTCCCGGACCGGAGCAAACGCAATAGCTTCAGGCTCAGTTTCTCCGCAATTCCGGTGGAGCAGATGGCTGAGGGCATCCGCCGAATTGGCGAGGTGCTCACCTAGCGCAGGGTCCGCGCCCCGGCGCCCCATGCCTGCGCCACGCTCATGGCTCGCGAGAAGAGGGCGGCATCGTCCATCGACTCTCCCTGCCCGATCGCCTCATCGATCCCGTCATCGCCGAGTTCCGACCGAACTGCGGCCATCAGGTCCCGGGCAAGTGCGGATGCGAAATCGTCCTCCCGCCAGAGACGGTCGTCGAGTTTCAGGGACGCGCCGAGGATGTGGCCTGCAAGCCTGGCGCGTTCGCTGTCCTGCCTCCCATCCGGCTCCGACAGCGCCAGCGCCGCAAGAACGATCCCGCTGACCTGGATGCTCATCGTATGGCGGATATCCAGCGCAATCCGTAGCGATTCGATCAGCGTCCCTGCCGCGGCGTCAGGTCGTTCGAGGCGGAACCTCGCGTAGCCCAGGAGCGCCAGCAGGTAAGGGGTGAAAGCGGTCATGCCAAGGGCGCGCCGTTGGAGGATCGCCGCGCTGAACCAGCGTTCCGCGTCAGCATACTGCTCGCGAAATAGCGAAACGAACCCCGACACCTGTGCGGCAACCGATCTGGCGAAGGACGGGTGGTCATTCCCCGCGAGGTCGAGGGCCAGTTGCAGCGAGCGATCGGCCCGCTCGCACAGGCCCTCGAAAAACAGGCTGGAGGCCGCGTCGTAGACGTGCGCCAGAGCCTGGTCTTCCCGGCCGCCGCTGGTTCGCGCGAGACGGTGCAGGCGGGCAACCGAGGCGTAATCCGGGTGGCGCCAGAGCAGCGCGTAGTGCAACTCCCATGTCGCGCTGGTGAACCGGTCTGCGGCCGTGGTGGCGCGCGGTTCCATGGCGCCGACCCGCTGGAACCACCGCACTGCCTGCGCCTCCTCGTCCAGCATCTCCCAGAGCCAGCCGAGGCAGTTTGCAATCCCGCAGGCAAGCGCATCGTCGCCGCGGTCGATGGCGTGATCCAGCGCGGCGCAGAGGTTCGATCGTTCGAGGCGGGCGAGGTCGAAGCCCCGTCGGGGTTCCGTGCCAAACGCCGAGGATCGGGCTCGCTCGGCGACCTGGCGCATGATCGCGGCGTGGAGGTCAAGGGCAACGGTGACCTCACCCATATCCTCGAGGGCACGTCGGCCGGCTAGCCGGATCGGCTCCAGCATCACGTAGCGGGGATCATCGTCGGCGTCGCCGCGGACCGCGAGGAGGCTGGCGCGAACCAGCGCCAGCAGCTCCTGCTGGGGATTGCGGACCTGGCCGAGCTTCAGCAGTTCGAGCGCGAGCGAAAGGGACATGCCGCCGCGAAAAACCGAGAGCAGGCGGAACGCCCGGCGGGTATCAGGCTCGAGCAGGTCGACGCTCCAGGCGATGGCTCGGGTCATCGTGCGCTGGCGACCCGCCGCCGCGGTTCCGGTATCTTCGAGGAGATGCAGGCCACCGTACTCCAGCAGGTCGGCGATGGCTCCGACTGGCAGGATCGCAGTTTGCGCGGCGGCGAGCTCGATCGCCAACGGCATCCCATCCAGCAGACGGACGATGCGGGCCGCATCTCGCAACATTCTGGGAGAGGCGAGGGCATCTTGGCCGAGATGGGCCCGGCTGAGGAAACAGGCGATCGGCGGCGAGGCCGCAAGCGCTGCCTCGGTGGCCCGGGGTGACGGCAGTTCCAGCGGAGGCAACTGGCAGACTTCCTCGCCTTGCACGCCGAGGGGTTGGCGGCTGGTTACCAATACCGCGTGTTGCGGACTGGCCGCTGCGATTCTCCCGATGCCCGGTGCGGCGGCGAGAAGATGTTCGAGGTTATCGAGGATCAGCAATCCCGGGTTCGCACCAAGGGTGGCCGCGATGCGCTCGCCTGCGGCGGCCGGGTCGAGATGGGTCAATCCCAGTGCTCGGCCAATTTCCGGCAGAACGTCGATCGGGTCCGACAGGCCAGCAAGTTCCACCCATGCGACGACGCCGGAGCGCTCGCGGTCGGAGAGCCAACGTTGGGCGATCTCTCGCGCGAGGCGCGTCTTGCCAATGCCGCCCGGGCCGGTCACGGTGACGACGCGGCCGCCAGCAAGTTCGAGCGTCTGGATGATCTGTTCCAGCGACTGGTCGCGGCCCATGATGGCGAAACGGGCGTCGGGGAGCGGGGTGATCGTGATGGCGCCCCGCCGGCGGGTAGGGCGCTCGGTGCGAATGATGCGGTCCCAGACGGCGATCGCGGGGGCATCGAGGTCGAGCGCGGCGGCGAGCATGGCGGCGCTGTCGGCCCGGGGGGTTCGCCAGACGCCGCGTTCGAGATCGCTGATCGTCCTCGCGCTGACGCCAGACCGATCGGCAAGTTCCCGCTGGGAGAGCCGCGCAGCAAGGCGCAGTCCTCGCAGGTAGGGTCCGAACACCCCCTGAGCCGACGCCGCGTCGAAATCGTGCTCGGCAGGCGTCGTTTCCATGCACGCAAGGTACCCCAAGATCCCGACCGCTGCCAGATTCAGCTGTCCACCTGTGACCATACCCGTGCCTCGCGGTGATGGTGCACCGAAGGCTCCCCGTCTACGGTGAAAGCGTCGCCCAGCGCCTCCCACGTCCGTTGAGGAGGACTGGATTCACGGCCTCCATGGGGCTCACGCCAATCGGTCAGGTTGGCATGCCATTGGGGAGGGGAATCCGGCGAATCCGGGCGGCACGAGGAGCTGCGGGCGTGGGAGCGTTTCGCGGAAGCGCGGCGTCCCGGCCAGAGGAGGCAATGATGGACGAAGGGCGAATCGAGCGCGTCGCCCGGGCGCTGGGCGGGGCCACGTCACGTCGTGGTGCGATGGCCGGCGTTCTGGTTGCGATGACCACCGTGATGGCCACGCCTGACCTGAACGCACGCCGGGGCGGAGGCCCGGGTGGCGGCGGCAAGAACCGGTGCGGCCGGGCGAAGGCGAAGTGCAAGGATGACCGCGAGTGTTGCACCGGGGTCTGCCGGCCGGGAAGCACGGGCGGCCAGGGACGGTGCGCCTGCCTTGCTGGCGGCAAATCGTGCACCGTGACGAAAAACTGCTGCAACGGATTCGTGTGCCGGGAAGGCCGCTGCCAGAAGCGGAGCGGCGGCGGCGGCGGCGACCTCGGGGTTGGCACCGGCCAGGCCTGCACCACGGGAGAAGCCTGCGCCAACCCGGCAGCAACGTGCACGACCGCGCTGATCGGCTGCGAGGGCACGCGCTGCAGGCTGCCAATCGGTCAGCCCTGTCAGGAGGGCAAGGATTGCGAATCAGGGTCCTGTGCCGGCGGCGTCTGCGCGACCTGCAGCTGCCCTGCCTGCAAGACGGCCTGCACGCCGACGGTTTGCCCGACGTGCCCTTACCAGAAGATTCAGGACGCGATCGATGCCGCCAGTGATGGGGCGGTGATCGACATCGCGCCGGGGACCTACAGCGAGGACCTGTCCATCGACGGCAAAAGCCTGACGCTGCGCGGCTGTACGGCGGGAGGTCCGGTCATTCTCAAGAACCGGTTCTATCAGTCGCGAACCCTGAGCATCAACGGCGATGAAACGGGTCCGATCGACATCGACCTGATCGATGTCACGATCAAGGGGTACTACGCGCTCGGACCGAACGATACCTACGGAGGCGGCGTCAGCATCGCCAGTGGCTCCCTCGATCTTTGTGGAGCGACATCCGTCGATGACAACCTCGCATCGCAGTACGGCGGCGGCATCTTCGCCGTAAACATGAGCAACGACCCCACTTCGGCGGGCGCCGTCGTTTCGATGTACGACACGAGTTCAGTGAAAAACAATTCGTGCGGCAGTTACGGCGGCGGGGTCTACCTCGATAAGGGAAGCGTTCTGTGGATGTGGGGATCATCCACCATCACGGGCAACACCACGGATTACGGCGCGGGGGTGTACATCGAACAGGATGGGATCGTCACCATGCGGGACGCCTCATCCATTTCCGGAAACGCCGCGAACGATGAGGCTGGCGGCGCCTCGATCTACACCAGTGCGCCTTTCAACGTCGTCTCGACGCTCACCATGACCGATTGCGCGGTGATCGCCGACAACGAAGCGCCAAAGGCCGGAGGCGTGACGATCGACGGCAAGCTCCTGATGTCCGGCGATTCATCCATCCGGGACAACAAGGCGACGGCCGGAGACGGGGGCGGCATCAGGGTCGAGGCAGTCGACGCCTCGTACACCGCTGAGGTGACCATCACCGGGAACGCCACCGTGACCGGCAACTCCGCGACCGGGTCGGGTGGAGGGTTGTTCATCTTCTCGCTCCAGGGCGGCTTGTACACATACAGCGTTGGCAGCGCCATCACCGGCAACACCCCCGATCAGTGTGGAGGGGATGCCTCCTGCTGAGTTCACGGGGCCGGCCGCGGCAACGCACATCGCCGTCGCCGGCCCCGTGGAGCTTCGTCAGACCGCTACCCGGGCTACGTCCGCCAAATGCCCGCGCTGGCAGGACGTGCCGTCGAGCCGCTTGTGGCCGTTTCCGAGGATCACGGTGATAGCGGCGATCCGGGCCGGAACTGAGCTTTTCTGTCACAGAGCGCCGCAGATCCGATTCGCCTGACTTCGGTGATTGCCGGGGTCTGGCTGGCAGGTGGGACGGGTCGCAGTTCCCTTCAAGGCGGTCTGGAAGCAGGCATGTTGTCCGCGAACTTCCCGCCTTCACCAGATACCCGGCAACAGGAGGCATGGCATGGACCAGGAACGCTTCGATCTTCTCGCCCGGACGCTCGGGAGCGCGGCGTCACGGCGCCTCGCTGTCGGCGGAGTCCTTGCCGCGGTCAGCTCGGCGGTATCCGCAGCCGGCCTGGACGCCCGCCGCAGCGGCAAGGACGGCAAGGGCGGCAAGGACAGGAGCCGGTGTAGCCGTGCCAGGTCGAAGTGCCTGGAAGACCGCCAGTGCTGCACGGGCTTCTGCCGGCCCGGTCAGGATGGCCGACAGGGACGATGCGCCTGCATCAAGGGCGGCAAGCCCTGCACGGCGAGGCAGAAGTGCTGCGACGGTCTCGCCTGCACGGATGGCCGGTGCAAGAAGAACGACGGCGACCGCCCGGTGGCTACCGGCGCGCCCTGCCTTGCAGGCACGACGTGCGCCGATCCGGCGGCTACGTGCACCACCCCGGCGGTGGGCTGCCAGGAGGCCCGGTGCCGGTTGCCGCTGGGCCAGTCCTGCGCTGACGGCGACGACTGCACCTCTGGGGTCTGCAACGGGGGCGTTTGCGCCACGTGCAGTTGCCCGGCTTGTCTGACGGCCTGCACGCCGGTCGTCTGCGCCACCTGCACTCATCAGACGGTGCAGGGCGCGATCGACGCCGCCAACGATGGTGACGTTATCGACATTGCACCCGGCACCTACAGCGAGAATCTCACCATCGACGACAAGAGCCTGACCCTCCGGGGCTGCACGGCGGGCGGCCCGGTGATCCTCATCAACGATACCTACTCGTCCCGCACACTGGAGATCAACAGCAGCACGTCCACGCCGATCGACGTCGACCTGATCGACCTCACGATCAAGGGCAATTACTACGATTCCGACGACTCCTATGGTGGCGGCATCGAGATCTACGGTGGAACGCTCGACCTCTGCGGAACGACCTCGGTCGACGACAACAAGGCAGAGGAGGGCGGCGGAATTCACGCCACCAACCTGGGAGATAACAGCTCGGACGGCGCCATTGTGACCTTGTATGACCGCAGTTCCGTGACCAACAACGTGGCAACGTCGAGCTACGGCGGGGGCATTTACGCCTACAAGAACGCCGAGGTGCATCTGCGCGGTTCGGCGATCGTCAGCGGCAACAGGACCGAGTACGGAGCCGGCGTTTACATTGAAAAGAAATGCAAGTTGACCATGCAGGAAGCCGCAGTCATTACTGGCAACACTGCCAGCGATGGAGCGGGCGGGGTGTATACATCAGGCTATGGCGCGGACACGGTGAGTAGTTTCGAAATGAGCGGTTGCTCGGTCGTTTCGGGAAACACCGCCCCGGAAGGCGGGGGCATCAATACCGGGGTCACGAATGTGATGCTCTCCGGTACAGCGTCCATCCGGGACAACGACGCAACCAGTGACAACGGCGGCGGTATCCTGTTCGAGGCATACCAGTCCGACTACAACTCGACCCTGACCATCACCGAGGGGGCGACCGTGACCGGCAATTCCGCCGGCGGTGCGGGAGGTGGGTTGTTCATCGCGACCCAACCCGGTGGCCTCTACACCTATAGCGTCGGGAGCGCCATTTCTGGCAATACCCCCGACCAATGCGGCGGAGGGGCCACCTGCTAACGCGCCCGTGG
>CAIPGK010000468.1 GCA_903864575.1 uncultured Chloroflexota bacterium | reverse complement strand
TCCACCGGTCGCGATAACAAGCGTTGGAGCGATCCCGGCGGCAAGCGTCGCGGTGGCATTCGTCCGCAGTTTTCCGGCCAGCAGTTCAAGGTCATAGGCCTCGGCGGCAGGCGCGCGGAATGGCGCGCCAGACGCCACCACGGTCCCGCCGGTCGACTGCTGCGCCTCCCCGGCAGGGACCAGCGCGATCTCCCACATGGTCGTCGCGTTCGGCCACGCATACCGGGTCTGCTGCCCCCCATCACTGAAGGCAGCCTGCCCAGCCTGCAGCGCCTGCGCTGGCGCAGTTCCGGTGCGGATCACCAGCGGTTCGCCGCTTGCCACCACGAACCCTGCCGGAGCGTCATCGGTCACGCCGCCGGTGGGAACCTCCTGCTCCTCGACCCGCCACGCCACCGAGGCAGGCGGCAGGGTGACGATTCCCTGCGCGACGACGGCAAGGCTGTCCGCCCCGGTCGCGGCGTCCGCCGCCGCGCCGGGAGTGATGCCTGTCGTCATGGACCCGAAAATGCACGCCAGAGCGACCAGCCACGCGAGAACCCGGTGCATGGAAGCGGCCTTCCTTGTTGGCGCGTCGTCGCGCCGCGTCATGCCAATGCGAGAGGCGCCGATGTTGCCCACCACGATACACCGCCCGGCTCAATGACCGGAATTCCGCGCCGCCAATTCATGAAACGCGGCGTTCGGGCCAGTCGTTTCTACCGACAATACCAGCGACGCGGGGCGGTCAATCGGGCCACGCTTCCCGATGAATGTCGATGTGGCACGGTGCTTCGCCGCCAATTGCGTAGAATTGTCGCCGAGCGTTCGCCAGGGGCATCTCCCCCGCAGCAGGAACCATAGGGAAACGCATGCGTCATCATCTCGTCGCCTTTGCGGTTGCAACCTCGATGCTGGCTGGCGGTTCTCTCGCCGCCGCGCAATCAACGCCGCCCGCCGAGCAGCAACAGGCGCCCCAGCCGGCTCAGGATTCGGCCTACTCCAACGCGGTCAGGGCAACCGCTGGACTCGTCGGATACTGGCGGCTCGGGGAAACCGACGGCGACCGCGCCATCGACTCCTCCGGTCAGGGCCGCGACGGCGCCTACGCTGCAGCAGCGGAACAGGGCGCACAGGGCCTCATCACCGCGGACCCCAACCTCGCGGTTCGGCTGTCCGGCAAACCCGAAGGCTGGGTCGATGCGGGCGATACGCTCGACTTCGCCGGTCTCGCGCCATTCACGGTCGAGGCCTGGATCGGGCCCGGTCCGTTCGCCGCTCCCTATCCGCGCCTTGTCCAGAAGGAGGGCGCCGATCTCACCAGCAGGCGGCAGGGCTGGCTGCTGTACCTCAGCAAGGAGACAGGCCGGATCGGCTTCGAGCGCTGGCGCGACGGTGAGGCCGACGTCGTCATCACCCCCGACGCCCTGCCGATCGATACCGTGACCCACGTGGTCGCGGTGTACAACGGCGAAACCATGCGCCTCTACATCGACGGCAAGGCCGTTTCCGAAGGTCCGTCCCGACGGGAACTGACGGACACCCCGTTCACCTTCCGCATCGGCGCGCGCAGCGACGGCGCGAATCCCTACTACGGAATCGTCGACGAGGTGGCGGTCTACGAAGTGGCGCTCGACGACGCCACCATCGCCGCTCACTACGCGACCGGCGTCGGCGAAGGCAAGGTCCTCCTGCCCGCCTCCGCGCCCGTGCCCGAGCCGACGGCCGCCCCGGCCCCGGCGGCAGTCGCCACCACTGCTCCGCCAGCGGTCGCCACCGCCGCGCCGGCAGCCATCGCGACCCAACCCCCGGCGCCCGCACCCACACAGCCGAGCGCGCCAACGGCCGCCCCGGCTCCGACGCAGCCCCCCGCCCCGGCGCAACCGACCGCCGCGCCACCCACGCTTGCGCCTGCCACGGTCGCCCCGCGCGTCAACGCGACCGCGACTCCGGAGGCCGCGGTCGAACCCGCCGCGCCGGCCGACACGGTAGACACCTCCGGCACCACCTCGACCGCGGTCACCACCGACATCCTCAACCTCCGCGCCGCGCCCAGCACGGACGCCGAGATCATCACCCAGATCCCCGCGGGCGATGCAGTCACCCTGCTGCCCGACGAAGCGGTCGACGGGTTTGTCAGCGTCGTCTGGCAAGACATCCAGGGTTGGGTCGCGTCGGAGTTCCTCGACTTCGGCGCGGCGCCGGTCGCCGATCCCAACTCGCCCTGATCATCGTTCTCGTGACCGCCGGGGAAG
>CAIPGK010000467.1 GCA_903864575.1 uncultured Chloroflexota bacterium | reverse complement strand
GACGCTCCGGTAACGGTCACGGTGTAGGGCGCGAGCTGGATCACCGCGAGTCCGGCGCCGTCCGGGGCGGTGTTGTTGGTCACCGTGGTGGTGCCCGCCAGCGTGAGCGATGCGTTTCCGCCAGTGGCGGACGACTTGACGTAGATGCCGCCCCCGAAGAGCGAGTCGGAGTTGCCGGAGATGGTGGTGTCGATCACGGTCATGATGCCGTTCTCGAGGCCAAGACCGCCGAACTCCTCCGCAGACGAGCCGCCGTTGCCGGTGAGGGTGCACCCGGTCACCGTGGTGGTGCCGCCATAGAACAAGGCGTTGCTCTTGCACCCGGTGATGCTGGTGTTGGTCATGGAGAAGATGGGGCCCGTTAGCGGATCGGCGTTGTCCGCGCTGGAGTAGACGGCATAGCTGTCGAGGTCGGAGAAGGTGCAGCCGGTGATGGTCAGGGAGCCGGTGGAGACCGAACTGTTGTAGACCGCGGAATAGCCGTTGGTGACCGTCACGTTCGTAACGACATGCGCACCTTCCTCTGCGTAGAGCATGGTCGCGACGTTGCTCACCTGGCAGTTTTCGATGACGAGGGTCAGCAATCCGTTGGAGACGAGGACCGCTTCCTTGTCGTTGGTTGGGTAGGAGCCCGTGAGCTTGAGGCTGCGCATGGTCACGGTGTAGAGGTTGGCGTCGCCATCGTTATCGCGGGCGATCGCGTAATAGCTGTCCGCGTTCTGGACCGACCGCTCGACTGTCAACTCGGCGCCGGGCAGGGAGCCGCAGCCTTCGAGGGTGATGTTCTTCGAGACGGCGAAGTTGGTCGGGTACGAGCCCGCGCCGATGGTGATCACCGCGCCCGGAGCGGCGGCGGCGTAGGCGTCGTTCACGCTGGTGAAGGCGCAGCCGCTGGCGCAGACGGTGCACGGTCCCGCTGGCGGCGTCTGCTGGACGCACCGCTTGCCTTCGCAGACTGCCCCGCCGCAGCAGGTCTGCCCGCTCTTGCACTTCTTGCCAAGCTTGATGCAGCGGCAGCGGCCGACCTTGGCATCCCCCTTCGGCGGCTTGCAGAACTTGGTGCAGCAGTCCTTGTGCGTGTTGCAGCGGTTGTCCCGCGCCTTCGGCCCGCAGGGCCGCTTCTCGTCGATCACCTCGGCGTCGCCCGCGGACCGTTCATCGCGCCGGCGCACCTGCTCTCGTGGCCGCGCCTCGAGGTCCGGCGCGGACCTGCCCCACGCCAGCGCGGCCAGAGAGCTGGCCAGCCCCACGCGCCGGGTCAGTCGCCCGGCAAGCAGCCGGGTCAATCGGTCGAAAGCGTCCTCGTCCATGGTCCATTCCTCCCGCCCCGCATCCGGGACCTGCCGCGCCCGCGCGGGCGCTCTCCGACATCGTGAGGGCTTCATCGGGGGAGCACCACGAAAGGAACCGGCAATCTTTCCCGCAAGATTGCGGTCGGCAACGGTTCCACCAGCCACGGCCGACGCCAGGGTGGCGGCCGATTCGCCGCTCCATTCCGGAAACCGAGGCCCAGGGAGACGACGCGCCGCCGGGGTTGGACCCATTCCCGGCGCCACCTGACCGGCGATGGAACCGGCGGGCTGGGCGTCCGCCCGGATGGCCGGGCGGGCACGTCTCGGTGAGGTCGGGAGTTCACGGGGT
>CAIPGK010000466.1 GCA_903864575.1 uncultured Chloroflexota bacterium | reverse complement strand
TAAAGCCGAACGCACGCGCATGTTGCCGGTACTGACGCCGGAGCAATGCGCGGCCGGCGATCTGCTGGAGAAACGGCGGCTGCGGACCATGCTTGCGCTCGACGAGGCGGTGAAATCCATCCTGGGCGCGTTGCGGGCATCCGGCAGACTTGATAACACCTACGTGTTCATCGCGAGTGACAACGGATTCCAGATGGGGCAACACCGCCTGATGAACACCAAGGCAGTTCCCTATGTGGAATCCATGAGGGTCCCGATGCTTGCGTGGGGACCGGCGTTTCGCAAGGGAGTCTCGTCGCGGCTGGTGTCGAACATCGACCTTGCGCCAACCATCGCAGGCCTCGCCGGTTGCCGGCTGCCTGATGCGGACGGCATTTCACTGCTCGAATCGACGCAGCGCACCGTTGTGCTCGGGCAGATCACGCCGCCAGGTGATTTGCGTGGGGCTTGCTGGGGTCTCCAGGATTCACGGATGAGCTATTTCGAATATGGCAGCGGGGATCGGGAATGCTTCGATCTTCGTTCCGATCCGGGGCAGGTGCGAAATCTGCTGCCACCGGTCGGAGCGAGTTCGCCGCCGCCTCCGTTGCCGCATGATCTTCCGACGCCCGCTCAACTCTCGGCTCGTCTCGCAGTCCTGAAGACATGCAGACAGGGATCCTGTCGATGACACGGGCCGGATGTCCGGGAGTTCGCGTGAAGCACGGCGGAAACCTGGCCGTGGCGCCATCGGGTTCACACACGGAGAGCGCGGCTCTGTGGGGGAATTGCGGAGCAGCGAACCGGTTCTATCGAGGGGGGCAATGATGGACAGGCGCGTGTTTCTGGCAAGGGCAGCCGCCGCAGGCGGCGCGCTCGCCGCCACTCCCTGCAGAGCGGGGAGCGCGGCGGGCGTGACGAAACGTCCCGGAAAGCCCAGGGGGACGCGGCCGAATGTCGTTGTCGTGGTCAACGACGACATGCGGGCAACGGACTGGCGCGCGCTTCCGAAAACGCAGAAGGAACTTCAGGGCGGTTCGTGGTACCCGCAGTTCTTCAGCACGCTGCCGATCTGCACGCCGGCTCGCGTCTCGCTGCTCACCGGGATGTACGCTCATAATCACCACGTGCTGGACAATATCGGCTCCGAAACGGTCGCTGGGTACAACGCGTTTCTGCAGAATGGTCTGGAGGAAGTCTCCCTTCCGGTGATCCTGCAGAACGCGGGGTACTACACGGGGCTGGTCGGCAAGTTCATGCATGGCTATGACATGAACTCCCGGCAGCCGAAGGGCTGGAATCGCTGGGTTGCCCGGTCGAGCGGGGGCTACACCGGGTTCGACCTGATGATTGACGGGGTCAACAGCCGTTTCAGCAAGCGTGAGTATGCGACCGACGTACTGGCCCGGTATGCACTCGAGTTCATCGCGAATGCGCCCGCCGACCGGCCGTTCTTCCTGCACTTTTCGCCTACGGCTCCCCATGCCCCGTACGTGCCTGCGAAGCGCCACCGCAACCGGTATCCCGGAGCCGTGGTCCCCAGGGATGGGTCGTTCAACGAAGAGGATGTCTCCGACAAGCCGGCGTTGCTGGCGGCCCAACCGCTCCTGACTCCCGAGCAGATCGCGGAGATCGACCGCTCCGAGCAACTCCGCCTGCAGATGCTGGCCGCGACCGATGAGGCGATCGTCGCGCTTATCCAGTCGCTGCGCAAGAGCGGACGTCTGGAGAACACCTGCTTCTTCATCATGTCCGACAACGGAGCAGTGCTGGGGCAGCATCGGCTGCCGTCTTCGAAGGGGTTGCCCTACGATCCGATCGTCCGCATCCCGATGCTCGCCTGGGGCAGACCGTTCAGGCAGCCGTCGGTTGGCAGGCTCTGCTCGCACGCCGATATTGGTCCGACGGTCGCGGAACTGGCGGGCACGAGCATGCCCGGCGCGGATGGCAAAACCCTGCTGCGTCCGAACCTGCGGGATTTCGTGCCGATCCAGATACATGCGTCGGTCGTCTCTGCCGGCGGGGTCGGCTTGCGTGATTATCGATCGATGTATTTCGAGTACACCTCTGGAGAGAAGGAGTATTACGACCATCGGCGGGATCCCAGGGAACTCGACAACATGCTCCGGACGGGCGGTCCGAATCCGCCGGAAATCACGCTCGACCTGCCGAGCCCGGAACAACTCAGCGCCCGGCTCGCTCAGGTCAGCACCTGCAGGGGGAGTACGTGTCCATGATCGAGGCGATGGACCGCACGAAGTCCCGTGATGTCGATGGGTGCGGGATGGACAAACTGGGCCGACGCTCGTTGCTCGCGGGGATCTCGGGGGCGCTCCTCGGGGGACGTTCGGCCGCATTGGCGGACCCGCGCGCCGAGAAGCGTCGGAAACGGAGCGGAAAGACCGGGGCGACGAAGCCGGATACACGTTCCAACGTCGTGCTGATCGTTTCGGACGACATGCGCGCTCGGGACTGGTCGGGCCTTCCGCTGACCCGGAAACGGCTGCGTGATGGCAGTTTCTACCAGAACTACATCGTCAACAATCCGATCTGCACGCCGTCGCGAGCAACGATGCTTACCGGACTGTACTCGCACAATCATGGCCTGATCCGCAACGCCGGAGATGATGGCGATGCCGGATTCGACTCGTTCGTCAGTCTCGGGCTGAGTGACCGCACCATTGCAGTCGCCCTGAAGGAGTCGGGTTACCAGACAGCGATGATCGGCAAATACATGAACGGCTATGAGGTTGAGACAGCTCCCCAGCCCGGCTGGTCGCGTTGGGTTGCCCGGAGTTCGTTCGATTACACCGACTTCGAACTGCGGGTGGACGATGAGGTTGTCGAGTTTCGCGGCACGAAGCACTATGTCACCGATGTGCTCGGGAGCTACGCATGCGACTTCATCCGGACTGCTGTTGCAGAGCAGCCGCTCTTTCTGTACCTGAGCATGAATGCGCCGCACGCGCCTTCCGTGCCGGCGCCGCGGCATCAGGGCCTGTTCCCTGGCGCCGCTGTTGAACGTGACCCATCGTTCAATGAGGCCGATGTCTCGGACAAGCCGTACAAGGTTTCGCGAAATCCGCCGATGACTCCGGAGCAGATCGCGACGATCGATCAGTTCCAGCGGCAGCGCCTGCAGACGCTTGCGGCCCTCGATGAGGCGATCGTGAAGGTGATCGACACGCTCGACGCGACCGGCCGTCTCCCGAACACGCACATCATGGTGGTGAGTGACAAC
>CAIPGK010000465.1 GCA_903864575.1 uncultured Chloroflexota bacterium | reverse complement strand
GGCCGCGGGACGGCCGGTAAACGTGGCTTCACCCAAGCAACTCGGCGCGTTGCTGTTCGACGAACTCGGCCTCCCCTCGGGGCGCAAGACCAAGACCGGCTATTCCGTCGACGCCGACGTGCTGGAAAGCCTGCGCGACAAGCATGAGCTCATCCCGCTCATCCTCGAGCACCGGACCCTCGCGAAGCTGAAGTCGACCTACGTCGACGCGCTGCCGATGCAGGTCAACCCGCGCGATGGGCGCGTTCACACCAGCTACAACCAGACGATCGCCGCGACCGGGCGTCTCTCAAGCACGGATCCCAACCTGCAGAACATCCCCATTCGCACTGAAATGGGCAAGCGAGTGCGCCGTGCCTTCATCGCGGACCGCCGGCCGGGATATGCCATCATGCCCGATGCCGTCCTGCTCTCCGCCGACTACTCGCAGATCGAACTTCGCTTGCTGGCTGACCAGTCGGGCGAACCGTTCCTCGTGGACGCATTCAACCGGGGCGAGGACATTCACCGCGCCACTGCGGCCATCGTCAACGGCATCCCGCCGGAGCAGGTGACGTCGGATCAACGGCGGATCGCCAAGACGGTCAACTTCGGCGTGCTCTACGGAATGCAGGCGTTCGGTCTCTCCCGCGACACCGGCCTGCCGCGCGCCGAGGCGCAGGCATTCATCGATCAGTACTGGGAGCGCCTGCCGAGGGTCAATGAGTATTTCAAGGCCATCAAGGATTTCGGGTTGCGCAACGGATACGTCGAGTCTCCAATGGGTCGACGCCGCGCGACTCCCGGGCTTGCCAGCAGCAATGGCCAGTCCCGCATGGCGGCTGAGCGGATGGCGATCAACATGCCCCTGCAGGGGGGTGCGGCAGACATCATGAAACTGGCGATGATCGCGATGGATGGCGAATTGCGCCGCCGCCCGGACCTGCAGGCACGGATTCTGCTTCAAGTGCACGACGAACTGGTGCTGGAAGTCTCGGAGCGGGATCTGCAGGAGACGGCCGATCTGCTGAAGACCACCATGCAGGGCGTCGCCGAATTGCAGGTTCCCCTGCTGGTCGAGGCCAGCTATGGGCCGAACTGGGAAGAACAGACGGACCTGTAGCAGGAGGACGTGTCGGCAGTGCTCTCCTTCGATGCCGATCCCCGGACGAGGCTGGTGGTGTGCTGCGCGGCGATGGCGGCCGCGGCGATCATCGCGCCAATGTTCGGGAAGTGGTGGTACATCGTCCTGTTCGCCGCTCCTGCAATGCTCGGCTACTTCGCCGCGCGGATGGATTGGCCGCTCTTCGCCGCCGGTATCGGGTTGACTCCGCTGCTCGTCGGTTCACTTGTCGGCGTCATGGGCGCCGCCGACCTGCCCGGTCGGCCTGAAGCCGGCATCTGGATGCTCGTCGCGCCGCCGGTGGGGATGATCCTCCTCGTTTCCGGTGCGGTTGGCGCATGGGCTGGCGACCGCACCCATGGGGGAGACTGGCGCCCGGAACCGCTCATCGACCGGGTGATAGTCGCCTGCGCGATCGCGGGGGTGGTGTTCGGGATGTCGGTCGTTCTGGCGGAACGGGTCCGGTGTACCGCACCGGGCTACGACGGAGCCGTTGCATGCCAGCAGGCGAGCGCCGCCGCGCTCGCGGCCGGCGCGGTGCTCGGAGCAGTCGCCCTGCGGTCGTGGGTCTGGCCCGCGATGGCGACCGCGGGCATTGCCCTCGTGCTGTCGATACGGGCAGTCGTCGGGGGCGGAAGCCTGCTGGACGTCGCCGTGATGTCGGCGTGCGCGGGAATGATCGCGCTGGCGGCCGTGGCCTGGGCGCGGTTTGCGATGGAGGCGGCGGCGATGCTCCGGCAGGGAGCGGCTGTGCGGCGCGGGGCCGAAGACCGTGCGGGGTAGCTAGGGAAACCACACGCTTCAGAAAAGTTACTTGAGTCGCATCGTTCACTCCTGTACACTATCCTTCAAGGTACATGAGCGTGTGCGATCCATAGGGGAGTGTTGTCCGAGCGATGCCTACCTACACCTACCAGTGCGATGACTGCGGTCATTCGTTCGATGCGTTCCAGAAGTTTTCAGAGGACACGCTGACGGTCTGCCCGTCCTGCGAGGGACACATCCGCCGCGTCATTCAACCGACCCCGATCGTCTTCAAGGGATCGGGTTGGTACATCAATGACAGCAAGGGCAAGAACGCCACGATAAGCGGCGGCGCGAAGGACGGCGAAGCGAAGCCTGACGCCAAGGCCGAGACGAAGAGCGAGGCCAAGGCCGAGCCCGCCGCGAAGACCGAACCTGCCGCGAAGGCCGAACCTGCCGCGGCTCCGGCGTCGAGCTGACGAGGGCGAATCCGGTGCGGCAGATGTGCTGGTTCACCCCCGAACGTGCCGGATCGCAGGCTGGAGGATCGCCCTCCTGTTGACGGGGCGCGCCTTTTGCAGCGCGCCCTCCCAGACCACCCGGGCCGGGGCAAGGAAGCTTCCGGCAGTCGACAGCGAAAGGCGAACCTGATGTTCATGGGCCGGGAAATCCAGGCGATCAAGGAGCGGGATCCTGCCGCGCGCGGCACGCTCGAAATCGTGCTCGTGTCATCGGGTCTGCATGCGCTCGCCATTCACCGCGGGGCAAACTGGCTCTGGCGGCATGGGCTGCGGCTGCCGGGGAGGATGCTGAGCCAGGCCGGCCGCTTCATCACCGGAATCGAGATTCACCCCGGCGCGACCATCGGCTCTGGCGTCATGATCGACCACGGCATGGGCGTCGTGGTGGGCGAGACCGCCATCGTCGGGGACGATTGCAACATCTTCCAGGGCGTCACCCTTGGTGGTACCGGCAAGGAGACCGGCAAGCGCCATCCGACGCTGGAGCGGGGCGTGACCGTTGGAGTCGGCGCGAGCGTGCTGGGGGCGATCACCATCGGCGAAGGCTCGAAGGTCGGCGCGGGTTCGGTCGTGTTGCGGGACCTGCCGCCGCACGCGACCGCAGTCGGCATCCCGGCCCGCGTCGTGAGCTGGCGTGATCCCCACAGCGGCGAGATGCGCCGGGTCGAGAAGTTGCCGGACCCGGACCGCGATACCATGATCTCGCTCGTGCAGCGCATCGAGGAGCTCGAGGAAAAGGTGCGGGCCATGCAGGGCGCTCATCCCGCCCCGGATCGCGAGCAACCCGTCCAGCCATTAGCCGATTGGTAGGAGCGTGCGGCGCGATCCCCGACTCAGCGTCAAGGATTCCGCGCCCTGCGGTAGTCTTTACTGGCCTGATTTGATGTTTCGAGACGTGCAGCCCGGAGGAGGCCGCCTCATGACCGCCCCCGCGGGGACCATTCGCATCTACAACACCCTGTCGCGCCGGAAGGAGACGTTCGAGACGATCGATCCGGGGAAGGTCCGGATGTACGTTTGCGGCGTCACGCCCTACGACAGCGCGCATATCGGGCATGGCATGTCGATGACCGTGTTCGACATCATCCGGCGATACCTCGAGCACCGCGGGTACGAGGTGCGGCACATCCAGAACTTCACGGACATCGACGACAAGATCATTGCCCGCGCCAACCGCGAGGGGATCGATCCGAACGACCTCACCGAGGACCTGATTTCGCAATGGCACGCGGAGACCGCCGAACTCGGCGCGCTGCCCGCGAGTTACTACCCGCGGGCGACGCAAGAGGTCGGGCCGATCATCGAGATGATCGAGGGCCTGATCGAAAAGGGCCATGCCTACCCGGTGGGGGGTGACGTCTATTTCCGGGTCCGGTCCTTCCCAACCTACGGAAAGCTGAGCCACCGGGACCTCGACGACCTCTTTTCGGGAGCGCGCATCGAGGTCGATGAGCGGAAGGACGACCCACTGGACTTTGCGCTCTGGAAGGCGGTCAAGCCGGGAGAGCCGTCGTGGGAATCCCCGTGGGGTCCCGGCCGCCCGGGCTGGCACATCGAGTGCAGCGCGATGAGCAGCACCTACCTCGACGGGATGGTCGATATCCATGGCGGCGGGTCGGACCTGATTTTCCCGCATCACGAAAACGAGATTGCGCAGTCCGAAGCGTTTCTCGGTCATGAACCGTTCGCGCGCTACTGGGTGCACAATGGCCTGGTCAAGGTCGGCGCGGACAAGATGAGCAAGTCGTTGGGAAACTTCGTGCGGCTGCGGGACATTCTCGACCGCGGCCTCGGCCCTGCCTTCCGGCTTATGGTGCTGCAGGGCCATTACCGCGCCCCGCTGACCTACAGCGAGGAAGGACTGATCGCGGCGGAGCGCGGGCTTGAACGCCTGCGGCTTGCGGCCGATCCCGATGCGCCGGTGTCGGATGCCGACGGCATCGAAGGTGGGGGAGAGGATCTCGCCGCACTTGCTGCCGAGAGCGACCGCCGCTTCCACGAGGCGATGGACGACGACTTCAATTCGCCCATCGCGGTCTCGGTGCTGTTCGACCTCGCCCGCGCCATCAACCGCGAGCGGGCCGGCGGTGCGGACGGCGCGACGGTCGAGCCGGCGCGCGCGAAACTGGCGGAGCTGGCGGGCGTACTGGGCGTCGATGTCACCCCCGCCGAGTCTGACGCCGGGAATGCCGGGCCGTTCATCGACCTCCTGCTGAAGGTGCGCGGCGAGCTTCGCGCCGCGAAGCAGTGGGCGCTCTCCGATCTGATCCGGGATGAACTGGCCGCGCTCGGCGTCTCTGTCGAGGACACCGCGGGCGGAGCGACCTGGAGCGCAAAGCGAGGGTAGGATCGTCGCGGTGGCACGGCCTCCGCGGGAAAACGGGATACGCTCCGGAGGAGGGCCACGCGCCCTCCTTCGTTATTCATCGAGGCGGCTGAGACCGCCGGGAGGCGAGAAATGGGCGGACGCGCGCCAAAGCCGCCGCAGGGCGGGGGAAAGCCTGGTGGCCGGGAAAAGGACGGCGGCGAATGGAAGCCCCGCAATACGGAGAAGCGGTCGGATGATCGTCCCGCGAAAGGTTCGACCGGCAAGCCGGGAGGCAGACCTGGAAGCAAGCCGGGCGGGAAACCGCCGGGTCGTTCTGGCGACAAGCCCGGCTCCGGTCACGGCGACCGCGATCAACGGGGACCGCGCCGGGCGGGACCGGGGAGTCGGCACCTGCGGCCACAACTCCCGGTCGCCCAGGGGAACGAGCTCCTCTACGGTCGGAATGCCGTGCTCGAAGCCCTTCGCGGGCAGCGGAAACTGCACCGTGTCTGGATGGCCGAGGGCGTGCGCGACGATGAGCGGATTGCCGCGATCCTGAAACTGGCCGAGGAGCGGCGGGTTCCGCTCGACCGCGTTCCGCGCGAGATGCTGGACGATGCCACGCGCGGCGCCAACCACCAGGGTGTCGGCATGGAGGCGGGAGAATATCAGTACGTCGAACTGGCCGAGGTGATTGGCGGGCGGGGTACGGTCCTCGTGCTGGATCATCTGCAGGACCCGCAGAACTTCGGCACCCTCCTTCGCGCAGCCGAGGCGGCCGGCGTGGCCGGGGTGATCATTCCCGAGGACCGCGCGGTGGCCGTTACCCCGGCGGTGGTGAACGCATCGGCGGGAGCGGTGGAGCACCTGCTGGTCGCGGCCACCCCGAATCTGCCGCGCGCGCTCGAAGACCTCAAGGCGTCGGGCCGGTGGGTGCTGGGCATGGCGGGCGAGGAGGGCGCTGCGGATCTCTTCGGCGCCGACATTCCGACCCCGGCGGCGCTGGTGGTTGGCGCGGAGGGAACCGGGCTCGGGAAGCGGGTGCGCTCCATGTGCGATCTGCTGGTTGGCCTGCCGATGCGAGGCCGGGTGGAGTCGTTGAATGCGGCGACGGCGGGGTCGATCGCTCTTTATGACCTCGTCCGGCGGGAGGGCGCATCGGAGACCTGAGCCTCCGCCCGGTCGCCGTTGTCGTGCGTCCATGAGCGGGCTGCAAGATCCGCACCGGCGAGGGCTCGCAGGAAGAGGGCGATCATTGACGCTGACACCGCCGACACGTAGACCGCGCCGAAGACGAAGGACCAGCCGAAGGTGTTGTCGTCGAGCGCGTCCCAGCCGCGGCCGCCGCTGATGCCGAGCAGCGCCGCGGCTGCCGCCACTGCGAGCGCCAGGCCAGCCGGGGCAAGACTCCGGGACGCGCGCCAGAGGTGGTCGCGGGCAGGGATGGCGATCGGGAGCGCGCCGATGTGCTGCCTGGTGAGCCAGAGCGCAACCGCGGAGGCGACGCAGGCGGCGAGGGTCGCGACGAGGTAGCCGCCAACCGCATCGCTGGGCCGATGCCAGCCTTCGGCGATCATGGCGATCCCGGTGGCGACGAGATAGAACCAGCCCATGATCGCGATCCACAGGTCTCCCGCGGCGGGCAGCACGATGAGCAGGCCGAGCACCAGCGACATGCCGATGGTCGCGTGGCCGCTCGGGAAGCTGTTGTGCGAGCCGAATGGGTCCTGCACGTCCATGAGAGCAGGACGCTGCAGCACGTAGCGTTTCAGCAATTGGGTGAGCACGTTCGCGCCGAGGATCGCGCCGCCGGCCACGGCCGCGAGCCTCCACCCACCCCGGACGAAGCCGATGCCCATGATGACCAGCGTCGCCGCGGCGAGGGTGGTCAGCGAGATGAGGTTGAGCGCCCGCGCTGCCTCCCTGAGAATCGCACCCTGCCTCGCGAGGCCCCCGGCGATGGCGGCGT
>CAIPGK010000464.1 GCA_903864575.1 uncultured Chloroflexota bacterium | reverse complement strand
CAACAGGGCGAGCAGGCGGCGGAGATCGATACCCTGCGCACCTGGGGAGAGCTGATCTACGCCAATCTCTGGCAGATTCGGCCCGGACAATCGGAGTTCGAAGCAGACGGGGTGCTCGTACCGCTCGATCCCGACCGCCCTGCCAAGGATGTGGCGCAGGAGTACTTCGAGCGCTATCGCAACGCCCAGCGTGCGGAGGTTCACCAGGAAGAACTCGAGGGGGAGATCGCCGCCGAGCTCGCGTGGCTCGATCAACTCGATCTCCTGGTGCGGCAGGCCGCGGGCTTTGCGGAGCTCGAGGCCATTGCAGGTGAATGGGACACGCACCAGCCAGAACGAGCCGGCTCGCGCCCCCGCAAACGGCCACAGCCGCGTCGGCCGCGCCCACTGCTCGACGACGACGGAAATGCCGTCTACATCGGCCACACGTCGACGCAAAACGACCAGGTGACCTTCGACATCGCGGGGCCTGACGATACGTGGCTGCACGCTCGCGGGGTCGCGGGTTCGCACGTCATCATCCGTTGGCGGAACCCGGCGGCAGAGGAACGGGAGACAACGGTCCTCGCCGCCGCCGCCCTCGCCGCCTGGTATAGCGCGGGCAGGGATAGTGCGCGGGTCGAGGTCGATGTGGCACGGCGCCGCCACGTCCGCAAGATCAAGGGCGGCCGCCCCGGCATGGTCACCTATCGTAACGAGCGCACCATCGCGGTCCGACCCGCCGACGAGAGCGGAGTCATGGACACACTGGCAGGCACAACTCGCGAGTGATGACCGGACCGTAGAATGATCGGCCCTGCCCCGGGGTATCCGGAGCAGGGCCGTTGATTCAGGCTGCGGAGGTCAGGCCGCGGCGGGGGTTGGCGTGTCTCGGGTGCTTTTCTTGGCGAAGATGTAGGCGAGGACGATGCCAACCCAGTAAAGCAGCATCAACGGGATCGCCACGATCGCCATGTTGAATGGGTCCGTGCTCGGCGTGATCACCGCCGAGGCGATGAAGATAATGAGGATCGCGTACTTCCAGAACGACCGCATCTTTTGCGGCGTCGCCACCCCGAGCTTGGCGAGCAGGAACATGATCACCGGCAACTGGAACGCAAGCGCGAGCCCGATCATCAACGTCAGGTAGAACGTAATGATTTGCTGGCCCTCCGGCGACCACTCGAAGGTGTCCGACATGAAGTTGGAAAGAAAGGCGAACGCGCGCGGGGCTGCCACGAAGAAGCCGTAGGCGGCTCCCGCGAGGAAAAGAATCGAAACGAACGGAAGCGACGAATACAGGATGCGCTTTTCCTTTTTCGTCAACCCCGGCGCGAGAAATCCGAACAATTGCCAGAGGATGACCGGAAGCGCGATGCCGATCGCGATGTAGAGCGCGATCTTGAAATAGAGCGTCAGCGGATCCGTCGGCGAAACGACGTCAAATCCGAGGGGAACGTTTGCATTCTTCTGGAGGAGCGCGAGAAACCTCGGCGCGAGCACGATGCCTGCGATGAACGCGATGCCCACCGCAAT
>CAIPGK010000463.1 GCA_903864575.1 uncultured Chloroflexota bacterium | reverse complement strand
GTCGCCGCTCAGGATGATCTGCCCGGTCTCCATCACGTAGGCCCGGTCCGCAATTGCGAGCGCCTTCCGAGCGTTCTGCTCCACGAGAAGAATCGTCACGCCTTCGGCCTTCAACCGGGCAATGACCTCGAAGATCCGGCCCACCATCAACGGCGCAAGACCGAGCGACGGCTCATCGAGGAGGAGCACCTTCGGTTTCGCCATCAGCGCGCGGCCGATGGCCAGCATCTGCTGTTCTCCGCCCGAGAGCGTGCCGCCAGCCTGCGCGATGCGCTCTTTCAGCACCGGAAAGAGCCCGAACACGTAGTCGAGATCGGCCCCAAGACCGTCGCGGTCCTTGCGCCGGGTTGCGCCGAGCATGAGATTCTCGCGCACCGAGAGGGACCCGAAAATCTGTCGTCCCTCCGGAGCCTGCGCAATGCCCAACCCGACGATCTGGTGGGCGTCCAGCTTCGTCAGGTCTGCCCCGCCATAGGTGATCGAACCGGTTCGTGGTCTGAACAACCCCGAGATGGTCCGCAGCGTGGTCGTCTTGCCCGCGCCGTTCGCACCGACGACCGTTACCAGTTCACGGTCCCTGACTTCGAGGGAGACCCCTTTCACCGCCTGAATTGCGCCGTAGAACACGCGTACATCGTCCAGTTTCAGGGTCGCTCCGGTTGCCGCGGCGCTCATGCGGTGGCCTCCTCGCCGCCGAGGTAGGCCTCGACGACCTTCGGGTTTGCCCGGATTTCCGCCGGTGTCCCCTCCGCGATCACCTTGCCGTAGTTGAGCACCTGGATGCGGTCTGAAAGCGGCATGATCAGCGACATGTCGTGCTCGACGACGATGATCGTCAGCCCGAAGCGGTCGCGAATCTCCCGGATGAACCGGGTCAGGTCCGCGGTTTCACCCTCGTTCATGCCCGCCGCTGGTTCATCGAGCATCAGGATTTTCGGCTCGGTCGCCAGCGCCCGCGCGATTTCAAGTTTGCGTTGGAACCCGTACGGCAGGCTCGCCGCGTCGTCGTTCGCGAAGCGCTCCATGCCGAGGCTCGCCAGGTGATCGAGCGCTTTTCGCTCCAGACTCCCTTCCTTGCGGAAGAACCCCGGCAAGCTGAACAGCGACTCGAAGAACCCCGCCTTGCCGTGAAGCTGCTGCGCGGTCTTCACGTTGTCCAATGCGGTCATCCGGCCGAAAAGGCGGATGTTCTGGAACGTCCGCGCGATGCCAAGTCGCGCGACCTGATCCGGCGCTAGCCCGGTAATGTCGCGGTCACCCAGCCAGACGCTGCCCGCGGTTGGCGGGAGAAACCCGGTCAACACGTTGAAGAGCGTCGATTTTCCGGCCCCGTTAGGGCCGATCACGCCGAGAATCTCGCCCTGCGCCAGGGAGAGATCGTAGTCAGCCAGTGCTTGCAATCCGCGGAATGCGCGTCCAACCCCAACGGCGCGCAGGACCACGGTGTTTGGAGCAGCGGACACCCCGGCCTCCTCATGGTCGTTGACGACAACGCAGGTCCCGACGATTTCGTGACCTCGAGCAATATCCTCGCTTGCCGACGACCCGAGCATCATTCACACTCGGCGCATTCACGATGCCCGTTCGGTAAACGTTACCCTATTGAACCGTGAAAGGTGAGACCATGTTGGGCGCAGCGCACATGAGCGGGCGAATCGCGGCGTTCGCTGGCATCTTCATGATGGCCGGGCTGACCATTCCCGCTGTCGCCCTCGGGCAAGCGACCCCGATTGCCGAGGTCATCGAGCCCAAACCCGACGAGTGCGTCATCGAACCTCGGAAGTTCCAGACCGCGGATGCCGCCACGCCCATCGCCGCTCCCTCCGGCGTGCTGCCGGCCCCCACCAGCCTGCCGGAGGGCGCTCCCGCCTCGCCTGAAGATACCGGGGCCGTTGCCGCCGTCGCCCGGGAAGCGCTTGCCTGCCGGAACGCGGGCGATCTCCGCCGCGCCTACGCGCTCATGACCGACCGTTTCATCGAAGGGATGCTCGGCGGCGAAGCGGGGCCAGCCCCGGAAGTGCTCGCGATGCTCCAGAACAGGAGCGAGCGGGTATCGCGTAACGATCGGCTCGAGTTGCTTTTCGTCGAGGACGTACAGTCCATCGAAGACGGGCGCATTCGTGCCGAAGTGACCTCGCAAAACGCGTCGACGATGTTCACAGACATCCTGCTTTTCGCCCCGAACGATGCGGGCGACGGCTGGCTGATCGATGAATCCGTCGCCGTTTCACGGGAACCACGTCCCTAGTCCTGCGTGGTTCGGGAGCCTCGGCGCGCTCCCGCTTTCCTCAGCATGGTCCCTGCCGCGACGAGACCCCATACGCCTTCGAGCAGCAGAAATCCCCAGTCTCGGCCCAGCCATGCCAACACGGCGAGGATTCCCGATCCCGCAACATTGAGCATGAGGTAGGGCATGGAGGTGGAACCCAACCATCCGAACTGCGCCGCGACATACCCGGCGAGCAGCAGAATCGCTCCGGCAAGTTGCCACGCCTGCTCCAGCACCAATCGTCTCCTCCGCCCCCGAGGCCGGGGTCCTGCAAGACCAATATCCGTCGGGGATTCCCTGCGATCCGACGGTTCACCGACATCGACTCGCCTCGCGTCCTAGCCTATCAGGATTCCACCCTGCCTCGGGGTCATCTCCCGGCCGCCGATTGCCCGCCTTCCCGGCGATGGTTCCAGCACCGGGCTGTGATGTTCATCTGCCCCGCAACGCGGCAATCACGAACCCCGGTGCACCCGAACGAACCATCAGTCACGATTTGCCGGACCAGACCCGATGTATTCCAGCTAGGGTCCGCTTCGTGGTGTTTGCCATCTCGCTAGCCTGCTAATAGCATTGTCAGACCGGGCGATGCTCGGCTTGAACCACTGCGCCAGAGACGGCGCCGCAGGAGAAGTCAGGTGTCCGACCGCTCTGCTACACCCGCTGCGCTGACCCGCCGAGCCATTGCCTCAGCGGAGACTGGCAACCTCGTCGAGGCGCGCGCCCTGCTCGCGGAAGCGCTGCGGATCGATCCCGCTTACGAACCAGCCTGGCTTTGGTTCGCTGAAGTCGCCGAAACCGATGCGGAACGGAAATTCTGCCTCGAGCGGGCGATGTCGATCAACGAGGAATCCGGAGCGCGGGCGGCGCTCGTGCGGTTCGGCGATGTCAAACCCGAGGGGCCAGCGCTGCTCGAGGACGTAATCGAACCGAAAGCTCCGCCCATCCTGACGGACGGCGGCGGCGTATCCGGGCGCGGGCTCCCGCTGGCATGGAAAATCCTCGGCGCTCTGGCCGCGCTCCTCCTCCTCGGCGGTCTGATCACGTGGCAGATGAATAACCGGAAGCTCACCGGAAGCCCTGTTTACATCGCGTTCGTCTCGGCCTTTGACGCACCCCAGACCGACATCGCCAACGAGATGCAGGACAGCATTCGTCTCGAACTCGACAAGGTCAACGCTGCGGGCGGTATCCAGGGGCACCCGGTCGAACTGCTGACATTCAACGATGGAAGCAACCCCGACAAGGCGAAGGAAATCGCCGCGCAGATCGCTGCCGATGACAGGATTCTCGGGGTTATCGGCCACCGCACCAGCAGCGCTTCGCTTGCCGCCGCTCCGATTTACGCGGAGAACGGCATCCCTGCGATCACCAGCACGGCCAACGCCAACTCGGTGACCGCATCAAATCCGTTCTACTTCCGCACCGTGTTCGACAACCAGCGGCAGGGAACCATGATCGCGGCCGGAATCGAGCACCTCCTCGAACTCGACGAAATGATTCTCATCGACGGCGATGATGTCTACGGTCAGAACCTCGGGAACAGCGTGGCCTCCGCGTTCCCCGGTGACATTGTCGGTGAGTTCACCATTCACGACGAAAACGACATCCCGCGCATGGTGAAGGAGATCGCCGCCCTGCGCAGCGACGCCCCGATTGTGATGGCCATGCAGGGTTCGCTGGGTCGGCCGTTTGTCGTCGCTGCCCGGGATGCCGGCTTGACCAACATTCTCATCGGAGGCGACGCCTTCGGCGCCGACAGCTTCCTGCGAACCTTCAGTGAATACCCCGAAGAAGCACGAGATCCCGGCTATTACACGGACGGTCTCATTTCGTCTGCCGCGCTGTTCATGGACAGTCTTTCGGCTGATGCGCTCCGATGGTCGCAGGAGTTCGAGCAGGTTTACGGCAGGCAGCCGTCCTGGTATGGCGCAACCACCGCGGATGCCGTGACCACCCTTCTGCACGCAATCCAGGAGGTTGGGTTCGACCCGGCGAGAAGCAACGATGACACCCGCATTGAAATCCGCTCTGCCCTTGCCGCCCTCAACAATCCCGATGTTGCCATCCCCGGAGTGCTTGGGCCGATTTGGTTCGATGAACAGCGATCGGTCCCGCGCAACATCGCGATCGGCGTCGCCAGCGATCAGGTCATGTCCTCCGCTCCAGTCCAATTCACGCCGTTCAAACCCGTTGGCGACCGCACGCTGGAATCCGCGCTCGAGTCAGGGGAAGCCATCGATCTCGGCGGAACCTACCTTCAACGGCAACGTATCGTGTTCGTCGGCGTCAACGTCAACGAAATCAGCGAACTCGACCTCAATGCGCAGACCTTCCAAGCAGACTTCTTCGTATGGTTCCGCTATCTCGGCGACGACAACGCAACCGATGTCGAGTTTCTCAACTCGGCCGATCCTTCGCTCGGGGTCGGAGAGGTGATCCGGGAAACGAAAATCGGGAACGAGACCTACCGGCTCTACCGCGTCAATGGCACGTTCAAGGCCCAGATGGATTTTCACTCTTTCCCGTTCGACACTCAGAATCTGCCGATCCAGATTCAGAACCGCTCCCTTCCGTCCTCCCAGATCGTGTACGCGCTCGATCGCGGGGTCAGATACCAGACGCAGGAAGCTCGGCTCCAGAGCGGCATCGATGCCTCGGCCTCGGTGAGCAACATTCCGAATTGGCTCCCGATCGAACTCAACTTCTACCAGCAGGCGATCGGCAGCACCGCCGCCCTCGGAGACCCGACGCTGAACCTGCAGGATCAGGGTATCGAGTACTCCGTGCTCACGACCGATCTCCGTATCCGGCGCGACGTCGACTCCTTCCTCATCAAGAATCTGTTGCCGCTCACGCTGCTCGTGATCGTGACCTACGTGTCGCTCTTCTTCTCACACTCGCAGACCGGCGCGCGCGTTTCCTTCGGCGTCACCGGCATTCTCACCACAGCCGTCCTGCTCTCCGAGGTGACAGGTTCGCTCCCGGACATCGGCTACAACGTGGCGATTGAGTGGGCGTTCTACGCCTTCATCGGGCTCTGCGCCGGATGCATTCTCGTTGGGCTCGCCGGCGACTATTTCTACGAGAAGCGGGAGCAGGAGCATCTGCGGCAACTCGACATCATTGCCCGCATCCTGTATCCGGCGATCGTCCTCGCCGTGGTCGCAGCCTACTGGTTCCGGTACCGCACCCTGTGATGTTGCACATCATGCTTCCGGCCGCGATGCCGATCG
>CAIPGK010000462.1 GCA_903864575.1 uncultured Chloroflexota bacterium | reverse complement strand
ATTGCGGTGGTGGCCGGTTGCGCGCTCGGCGCACTCTCCGCCTCACGCCCCGGGGGATTCTGGGACTGGTTCGCCAGCATGATCGCCCTCGCGGGGCAGGCAATGCCCTCGTTCTGGCTCGCCACGCTGCTGATCCTTCTCTTCGCCGTCCGGCTTCGCTGGCTGCCTGCGTCCGGCTTTTCCGGGTTGTCATCGTTAGTGCTGCCCGCAGTGACCCTCGCCGCGTTTCCGCTGGCGACCACCACCCGGCTCACCCGCACCGCGGTCTCCGGAGAACTGGACGAGGACTACGTCCGCACCGCGCGTGGCAAGGGTCTCGCTCAACGGGTCGTCGTCACCCGACACGTGCTTCGCAATGCGATCCTGCCGGTTCTCGCCTTCACCGGGTTCCAGGCCGCATTCCTGATTTCAGGCGCCGCGGTCGTCGAATCGATCTTTGCCTGGCCGGGTGTGGGGCAACTGGCCCTCGCCGCCGTCGCGGACCGCGATCTCCCGGTGATCGAGGCCTTCGCGATGGTCGTCGCGCTTGCGCTCTCGCTCATCAACGCCGCCACCGACGGCATTGCCCGCTGGCTCGATCCGCGCCTGCGATACAGCGGAGGCGCGGCATGACCCGCGCCCCATCGCTCGCCGCCGAACTGGCGACGCTGCACGACAGCGGACTGCGCATGATGGAAAGTCGTCTGCCCGGCAGACGCCGTCCCGCGCCATCCGCCGGACTCATCGCGGGCTGCGCCGTCGTCGCGTTCCTCGCCATTGCCGCCATTGTCGGTCCCTTACTCGTGCGGACCGATCCTCATGCGCAGGACCTCATTGCCCGTTTCCAACCGCCAGTCGGCTTTGGCGGATCGTCGGCGCACCCGCTCGGCACCGACGGTCTGGGGCGCGACATGCTCGCCCGCCTCGTTGCCGGGGCGCGCGTGTCGCTCCTGCTCGGCGGGTTGGCGACCGCCGCTGCCGCAACGCTGGGCGTGGTTCTCGGCGTTCTTGGGGGGTGGTTCGGCGGCCGCGTCGAAGACATCACGACCTGGCTGACCGATGTCCAGGCGATCGTGCCCTTCATCGTGATCGCCGTCGCCGTAACCGCCACATTCGGCAACACCTTGCGCGGAGTGCTCTTGACCCTTGCCCTCACCGGTTGGGTGGGTTACGCCCGCGTGATCGGGCTTCAGGCACACTCGCTGAAACATGCCGGGTGGGTGGAAGCGGCCCGCTCGCTCGGCGCGTCCTCTCCAGCCATTATCTGGCGGCACATTCTCCCCGGGTTGGTCGCCACGATCGCCATCCTCGCAACCCAGCAGATCTCGGCCATGATCCTCTACGAGGCGGCGTTGTCCTATCTCGGCCTCGGGCTGGGCGGAAACGTCATCACCTGGGGAAGCATGGCCGCGCAGGGACAGCAGGCGATCTGGACCGCGTGGTGGGTTTCCGCATTGCCGGGACTCGCCGTCGCGCTCAACGTGCTGGGGTTCAACTTGATCGGAGACGCCATCGCGGCGCGTGCCGCGACGGGCCGATAGCGGGCACTCGCCCAATCACACGCGGAGGAACCAGTCCATGACCCTCGATCTCACCCGGCGCCAGACCCTGTTCGCCCTGCTCGGCGCAGGAGTGGCGGCTTCGACCCGGTTCACCGGCGCAGCCGCGCAGGATTCGGCGCTGCTGCCCGAGCTTGCCATCGACCTCGCCGGGGAACCCGCCACCCTCGACCCCGCGCTGGTCTACGACGCGGATGGCTGGTCCATCGTTCACTCCATCTACGACTCCCTTGTCCAGTACGGCCCGGACGGCCAGCTTCAGCCACTCCTGGCTGAGTCGTTCGAACAGCCTGATCCGCTCACATGGGAGTTCAAGCTGCGCGAGGGCGTAACCTTCCAGAACGGCGAACCGTTCGACGCCAAGGCGGTCGCCTTTTCCGTCGCGCACATCCAGAATCCCGATACGAAATCGCAGGTTGCCGGGAACTTCGCCGTCATCGAGCAGGTCGAGGAGGTCGATCCGCTGACGGTGCGGCTGAAGCTGTCCGCTCCCGCGCCGTGGCTGCCCGCCCAGATCGCCGCCTGGCTCGCCATGTTGCCGCCGGTTTACGCCGCCGACCCGGCGAATGATTTTGCGAGCAACCCGGTCGGCACCGGGCCCTTCGCGTTCGCCGGCTGGGCGCGGGGCAGCGAGATCCGCCTCACCGCGAACAAGGCCTATCTCTCCGGCAGTCCGAAAGGAACGCCGCTCGCGGAATCCGTTCGCTTCCGGTTGGTGCAGGACCCTTCCACCCGTGTCGCCGATCTCCTCTCCGGCAGCGTCTCGCTGATCCGCAGCGTGCCCGTCGATCAGATCGCGGCCGTCGAGGGGGGAGGGGCCAGCATCGCCGCCCAACCCCTCTCCGGATTCGCGATGATTCGCATCCCCACTGACGTGGTTCCCTTCGACAACGTTCTCGTCCGGCAGGCAATGAACTACGCGGTCGATGTCGAAGGCATCGTCGGCGCGCTGCTTGGTGGCAACGGCGTCCGCCTCCCCAACATCTTCGTGCCGGGCGGCAAGGGCTGGGACGCCGATCTCAAGCCGTTCCCCTACGACCCTGAGCGGGCCACGGCGCTCCTGCAGGAGGCGGGCCTCGGAAAGGGGTTCGACACCCAGCTCGCGTTCGCCTCGACTGAGCGCGAAGACGTCGTTGCGGCCATCGCCGGCAACCTCGAGGCGGTTGGCATTCGCTGCGAAGTCCAGCCGACCGAGATCGCGACCTTCAACT
>CAIPGK010000461.1 GCA_903864575.1 uncultured Chloroflexota bacterium | reverse complement strand
CCCGGCCGCCGCCGCCGGCGCTCGACCGGTCTTGAAACCGGCGGCGCGGGCAACCCCTGCCGAGGCAGGATCCATGTCCAGTACGGGGTTGACCGCTGTCGTCGGCTACCACCGCCAGGCCGGAGCCGGGCGCCTCGTGCGCGCTCCGAACAACGCGGGCACCGGCGCGACTTCCGGGGACGATACGAACAGGCGCACATCGTCAGCAACGGCAGCGCCGGCGATCACGCCTGCAGGCTGATGCACCGGGGCGAGATCACCGCTCCCATCGTCCGCAATGCGACGCAGGGGGCGATCCTCGACGCGCCGAAGGCGCTCTCCGGCAGTTCGCGGCGCCAGCCGCGATCGCCACGATGGATGAGCGTACCGGATGGTGTACGGCGATATCCATCCCGGATGCTACATGCAACGGAGCAGAGACGGAGGCTTCGATCGTCTACGGCCAGGGGCGATAGCCAGGCACATGCCACGACGTCGCATTTAGCAACAGGACCATCGCTGGACTATTGGCAGGCGTTGCGATACCTGGACGGCGGGTTTCGTTCGCACGGGGAGACAGGATCATGGTTCGGAACCCGGACGCCTGGTGCTCAGGTTGTGGGCGTCGGACAGCGGGACCGGGGCCGCGATGGGAGCGGGGATCACTCCCAGGGCGTCTTGCGCCGCAGGAGATCGCGCAACGCATCCGACGGCGGCGACGAATCGAGCTTGGCCGGGAATCTCGCGAATGCGTCGATTTCGAGCAGATAGAACGTGCGGTCGCTCAGGTCCTGCTGGCGAAGGCTGGCCCTGATGGTGATCGCCTGGTCTCTTGGCGAGGAGTGGTGGGGGGACATCCATTCTGCGAATGCCCGGTGAACGCTCCCAATCCCGTTCTTGCGTTAAGCGTGGAGGCGCAGTTGCGAAAGAACCAGGTTATCCAGCGCTGGAGCGCCGGATCGCTGCGGGGTCGATGTTGAGAAACGCCAGGACGGCGTCGGAAAACGCCTGGCGCGCAGAGGGACTGGAAAAGTCGGTGCACTGCTGCACCACGCCTCCCCCGGGAGCGGCGTCGAGAATGAGATGAGCGGTTTCCGTATTCAGCGACGCGCCTCGACAGGCGTTGGGGTCCTCCGGGTTTTTCGAACAGGGAACGAGCGATGGGGTTACCGGGGTGCACCGGAACGCGTCGGGTTGGCTGGCATAGCGAACCGCGAACTGGTCCCATGGATGGAAACCATCTTCGCCAAAAATCTGTTGCCACTGGTCGACCCAGGCATCGACCGCCCGGACAACGAACGTGGTCAGCGGCGCCGGATCGCCACGGAACGGATCGAGGGCCGTCCGCGGGACGATGACGGAACTGGTCAGGGTGAACCCCAGGAACGTCGTCGGGATGCCGGAATTCGCGACGATCTCTGCGGCTCTCGGGTCGAGCGCCACGTTGAAGTCACTCAGTCCGGAACGGCCGTTGATGTCGAACGACTGCCCGGGCGCGCGCCCCCCGATGGCGATGATTTCGTCGATCCTTGACGCAGCCGCCGGCATGGCCGAAATCAGGGTTGCGACATCGGTCAACGGACCGAGGCAGAGCACGGTGCATTTCGTTCGGTCCAGTTCATCGGCCATCCATTGGACGCCTTCGTTGATCAGAAGGGGGAGTGGATCGCCGAGGAGCGTGGCTTCGGGGTTCGCGAGACGGGTGTGAGCGCCCTCGAGAATCGGGACGGAGTGTCCGGCCAGATCGTGGAGCAGGTGGCGTGAGGCGGCGAGCTCCGGACCCGTTTGGCTGTTGCCGAAGGTCACCACGACGCCGGCGATCTCCAGATCGGGATCATCCAGAGCCATCAGCACCGACAGCCCGTCATCGATGTCGGAAACGCCAGCCCGCCATCCTCCGATCAGCCCGGTTGCGAGGTCCGTGGAGATGATGACCCTGCGTTTCCGGGTTTGGGCGGCGGTCCTGCGGCCCGCGAACCATCGCGTGCCGACCAATCCGATGAAGCCGCCGAACAAGGATCTGCGGGTGTGGGCCGCTCCGGGAGTGCTCATCGATCCCTCCATCCGCGCCTGATCTGGTTGCCGCGCCCCGGCGAGACTGCCAGTGGCCGAAGGGTATCAGCTTCCGCCGGTCAATCCGGGGCGTGCGGGAATCGATGTCGTTTCCGGCGATCCCGGGCGGCCCGGCGGAAATGCGAACCCCCGGAGGTTCGCATGGTGGATGGGAGCCTCCGAAGTTCGGGGGCACTGTCGTGCCTGAAGCCGGATGGGCGGGATGGCCGAACCGGGGCGGGTGCGGACGGTGTGGGCGCCGGTGGCGCCGATGTCGGAGCGGGAAAAGCCGGAGCTGATCGGGCAGCAGGTGGGGGCGGGGTGCCGTTGCCGATCTGTCTGGAGTGGGCGGGGTACGACCCAGGGGTGGCAGTGGGGATCGCGGCGGCTGCCTGCTCCACGGTCCACGCCAGCGGAGTGGCGACGTGGACGGCGATGGCCCTGCGGGCGGCGGCGACATCGAGCTAGAGGCGGCCGCCGAGGAAGTAGTCGGGGTCGATGTAGCCGAGCACCGTGGCGGCGTCGGTGACGGTCGGCAGGTCGCCGCCGCGGCCATAGCAGGCAGGACCGGGATCGGCTCCGGCGCTCTCCGGGCCGACGCGGAGCAGACCGCCGGCGTCGATCCAGGCGATCGAGCCGCCTCCCGCGCCGATGCTCTTCACGTCGACCGAGCGGATGCCGGTGATGTGGCCCACCCATTTGCCGCCGAGCCAGGTTTCGGCGGTGAAGCTGATCTGTCCTTCGTTGACGAGGCCGACGTCGAAGGCCGCTCCCCCGGTGTCGACGGAGATGCGGTAGCTCACGCGATCGCTCCTGTTCCCGCGGCGCCGGCCGCGACGCCGTCCGAATCGGACGCTTCATCATCATCGACGCCGTCGCTGCCGTAGAACTTGCGGCTCTCCCGCTCGACGAGCAGCAGGTAGATGGCGACGAACACGAAGGACACGAGGGCGATCAGGGATCCCAGCGCATACAGCACCGGGGTGATGCGGACGGTGGCGTGCCGGGGCCGGGGCCGATCAGCGAGATGAACTCGCCCTGCCCGATGCTGATGTCGAGGTCGTTCAGCACGAGCGTCTCGCCGTACCGCTTGCTGACCCCGGTGAGTTCGAGAAATCCCGTCGTCGCTGCCATCGAGTGCTGCTCCTGGTCGGTTGCGAAGGCCGTGAACCTGTCAGATGCCGGGAACCGGGGCGCCCTGTGACGGATCCCGCAGGGCATCCTCGTAGGCTGCGGCAAGCGTGGCGAAGACCGGGCCGGGACGACCATTCCCGATCGCCTGGCCGTTGATCGTGGTGACGGGAATGACCCCGCCGGCGGTGCTGGTGAAGAGCACCTCGTCGGCGGTTTCGAGATCGTAGGGGTAAATCGCCGAGCGGTGGATCGCGAAGTCCCGCGCGGCGGCGGCCTCGAGGGTGGTCTCCAGGGTGATGCCCTCGAGGCACCCTTCGGCGGGCGTGTGGAGATGGCGTCCGTGGACCGCGATGATGTTGTAGAAGGAGGCCTCGACCACCCGGCCGCGGTCGTCGAGCAGGATCGACTCCTGCGCGCCCATGCCGCGGGCGGCGATCCGGGAGGTGATCACGTTGAGGTAGTTGTTGCTCTTGACGCGGGGATCGAGCGCAGCCGCGGGCGTCTTGCGAACCCCGACGATGGCCGCCGAGAGCCCTCGTCCTTCCATACCCTCTGTGAAGAAGGGCATCGAGGGGCGGACGATGACGATGAGGCGGCTCTCAAGGCCGGTGTGCTCCAGCAGCGGTTCGTCGCCGCAGCCGCGGGAGACGATGGACTTCACGTAGCACTCCCGGAGACCGTTGGCGGCGATGGTTTCGAGGATGATCTCGCGCAACCGGTCACGGCCGTGGGGCAGGGTGAGCGCGATGGCCCGCGCGGAGCGTTCCATGCGATCGAGATGGGGTTCCATCCGGAAGACGCGGCCGTCGGCGACCCGGTAGGTTTCGAACAGGCCATCCCCGTAGAGAAAGGAATGGTCGAAGACGTGGACGGTGGCGTCCCGCGTCGGGGTGAGCGTGCCGTTGATATGGATGAGCAGGTCGTCCTTGCTGCGAGGCGCCATCAATCGAAGACCTCCCGGTGCGTGGAGAGCGTGAGACGGGTGCGCCGGATGTGGGCGCGGACGATGGCGTGGGCGGTGTCGGCATCGCTGCGTTCGAGGGCGTCGACCAGCAACTGATGTTCCATGTGGGTATAGGGCACGACGCCGGGCGCCGCGTTCATCTCGTCGGCGATGAGCCGGTAGTACACGCGGCGGTACTGCTGGGTGCCGTTCCAGAAGCCCTTGATGGTCTTGAGCAGGCGGGGCCGGGGAGCGGCGGAGTAGGTAAGGAGATGAAACCGGCGGTCGAGGTCGAGAATCTCGCTGACGTCGCGGGTTCGTTCGAT
>CAIPGK010000460.1 GCA_903864575.1 uncultured Chloroflexota bacterium | reverse complement strand
GGCGGCGGCTGGCATCCAGATCCTGCCGTTCCGGGACCTCGACCGCGCCGGCCAGTCCGCGCTCCGGGACCGCTTCGAGCGCGACATTTTCCCGATCCTCACCCCCCAGGGCATCGACCGGGGCCGGCGATTCCCGCACGTCTCGAACGACAGCCTCAATCTCCTCGTGCTGCTGCGCCTGCCAGTCGGCTTCCGCTACGCCCGGGTCAAGATTCCGGCGACGCTGCCCCGGCTCGTCGAGGCGCCATCAGATGACTCCGGCGTCCGACGGTTCGTCTGGCTGGAAGAGGTCGTCGCCGCCCATCTCGATCAGTTGTTCCAGGGCGCCGTTGTGGTGACATCGTTCCCCTTCCATGTCACCCGCGACTCCGACATCACGCTCGATGACCACGACGATGCGGAGAGCGACCACGACGAAGACCTGATGACCGCCATGCGCGAGTCGATCGCGCTGCGCGCCTTCGGACGTCCGGTGCGGGTCATGATCGATGGCTCGATGCCACCGGACATTCGCGATTGGCTGGAGGAACACCTCCACGCGGACGCCGAGGACTGCTACGTCATCGACGGCCCGCTCGGCCTCGACGCGCTCTTCGAACTGATGCGCCTCGACCGCCCGGACCTCAAGGATCCAGCGCTGGCTCCGAGCGACGTTCCCGGCTTCTCGCCATCCCGTTGCGCCGGGGACGAGGACATCTTTTCGGCCATCCGGGACCGGGACATCCTCGTCCACCTCCCCTACCAGAGCTTCGACGCCGTCGCGGATTTCGTGCAGGCGGCGGCGGCCGATCCCGATGTCGTGGCGATCAAGCAGACGCTCTTCCGGATCGGCCGAAACTCACCGCTGGTGCCCTCGCTCATCCAGGCGCGGGACGACGATACGCAGGTCGCGGTGCTGGTCGAGTTGAAGGCGCGGTTCGACGAGGAAAACAACATCACGTGGGCCGAGGAACTCGAACGCCACGGCGTTCATGTCGCCTACGGCGTCATGGGGCTGAAGACCCACTGCAAGGTGACGATGGTCGTGCGCCGGGAGGCGGACGGGCTGCGCCGGTACGTCCACCTCGGCACCGGCAACTACAACGCGGGAACGGCCCGCGTCTACGAGGATTTCGGCCTCTTCTCGGCTCGTGAGGATCTCGGCCGGGATGTAACCAATCTCTTCAACGTGCTCACCGGGTACGCGGTGGATCAGCGGTTCGAGTCGCTCTGGGTCGCGCCGCACCACCTGCGGACACTCCTGATGGACGCCATCGCGCGGGAGATCGAATCGCACCGGCGGCATGGCGGCGGATACCTGCTCTTCAAGGTGAACGCGCTGGTGGACCGCGAAATCATCAGCGCGCTGTACGGCGCGTCCCGGGCTGGCGTGCGGGTCGACCTGATCGTGCGCGGCGCCTGCTGCCTGCGGCCGGGCGTTGCGGGCTGGAGCGAGAACATCCGGGTCATCTCGGTCGTCGGCCGCTTTCTCGAACACAGCCGCGTCTACGCCTTCGGCAACAATGGCGACACGCGGCTCTATCTCGGCAGCGCCGACCTCATGGAGCGCAATCTCGATCACCGGATCGAGGTCGTCTTCCCGGTCGCGGATCCCGACATCCGACGCCACCTGCTCGATGTCGTCATTCCGCGCTACTTCGCCGACACCGTCAACAGCCGCCAGTTGCTGCCCGACGGCACGTGGCGACCGATCGAGCCAGCGCCTGGCGAGCCGCCCAGCGACGTGCAGTCCTCGCTGCTGGCGATGTACCCGGCGTGACGGAGTCGGCGCAAGCTTTCCCGGTCACCCGGTCGCCGCTGGCGTTGATGACGGCGCACTACGCTGGCGGCGCCGGGCAATCGCCGGCGGTCACGGAGGTCATCGGAGCCGCCGACGAACCAGGAACGGCGCCTGAATGGCGAATGCGGTCAGGCAGGCAATCGCGGCGATGAGGTAGACGCGGGGCGGAAACCGGGTCATCAGGATGACCACGACCGCCAGCCCGAGCAACGTCGGGAGCGGTATCCCGGCCACGGCCATCGGAACCCGGAACGAGCGGCTGGCCTGCGGCTGCGTCCGGCGCAACCGGATCAGCGCGAGGTCGACCATGGCGAACGCCGCCAGCGCCAGCAGGGACGCCACGCTGCCGATGATGGCGACGCCGCCCGCGGTCAGGAAGAGCGCCGCGCCGATCGCGCTGACCAGGATGGCCGGGACCGGAGTGTGGCGGCGCTGGTGGGTGCGGGCGAGGAGCGCCGGCGCGTCCCCGCCGCGGGACATGCTCAGCAGCAGCCGGCTGGTCGCGGTAACGGTGATGAAGACGGTGTTTGCCGTGGCGAACAGGGCGACCGCATCCAGCGCCGCGACCAACCGCGGAGCGCCCACCTGAATGGCGTCCGCAAGCGGAGAGGAACTGCTCGCGAGCGCGGCGGGATCGAGCAGGGCGACCGCGGCCATCGCGACCAGGACGTACAGGGTGGTGGTCACCGCCACGGAGATGAGGATGGCGCGCGGGAGATCCCGCCCGGGATCGCGAGCCTCCTCGGCGAGATTGGCCAGTTCCTCGAACCCGAGATAGGCGAAAAAGATCAGGGAGGCCCCGGCAAGAACACCCCCGTGGGGCGGGGTCGCGAGGACGCGGGGCATCTCCGCCGACCGCACGCCGACGACGATCACCGCAACCAGACCGCCGGCCTCGATCAGGGTGAAGGCGACATTCGCCCAGTTCGCCTCCACGATGCCGACGATGTTGATGCCGACGGCGAGGGCGATCACCGCTCCGGCCAGCAGCCATGCCGGCAGGTCGACCACCCGTGCGGCGTAGCCGGCGAACGCCTCGGCGACGGCCGCCATCGACGAGCAGGCCGCGAGGACGAGCAGCCAGCCGAGCGTGCCCGGCAGCCAGGTCCATTTGGGCCACGCCGCCCGCGCGTAGACATACTCGGCCCCCGCGCGGGGAAACATCGTCGCCAGTTCGGCATAGGAAAGCCCGGTGAGCAGGGCGGCCACGCTGGCGAGCAGGAACGACATCCACAGGGCATCCCCGGCAATGCCCGCAGCCGGACCAAGGATGCTGTAGATGCCTGCGCCGAGAATGAGGCCGATCCCGTAGAAGGTCAGGCCAGTCAGTCCGAGGCTGCGGCGAAGTTCTCCCATGGTGACAGCACTCCCGCCCGATCGAATGCGCCCGGATTGGCCTTGGTTCCGCAGCGATCCCGGTCCTGCTGCGGGTGGAGCGTGACGCACATCGCGTCGTCATGGGCCCGGACCGGCGGAAACACCACAACCGTAACGCATGTCGGCAGCGGAGCATGGCATCCGGAACGGGGACCCTGCTCCTGACGCAGGCGCCGTCCTCGAGTGGCAGCGGACGGCTCCCCGGGAGGGGACGCCGCGGCGCCATTCCGGTTGCGGCCCGGGAAGCATCCCACGCCTCAACGCCGGGGATCGCCTGCCACGCGGTGAAACGCCGATGCGCGTGTCCGCGGCGGGAGCGCCGG
>CAIPGK010000459.1 GCA_903864575.1 uncultured Chloroflexota bacterium | reverse complement strand
GGGATCATCGCCGCTGCATGTTCATGCGACGATACCGCGCGACAGAGCCGTTGGCCGTGCCTGTCTTGATGCTGCGAGGGAGCGTTGTTCCATGCGAGATTCCCGGCGCAGTCAACCTGAGCGTGGCCCGCATCTTCAGCGTTGGGTGGGCATGCGGCGGCGCAGAACGCCAATCCCGTGGCTGCTCACGCGCGGGTTCAGCGGGATCCTCGGACGACTCGCCGTGGAGGGAATCGAGAATGTCCCTCCGGAAGGAACGCCCTGCATCATTGCCTTCAATCACCCGAACAAGTATGACGGGGTCATGCTCTTTTCGGTGATTCCCCGCCGCGATGTCGCGACGCTCGTCACCGGAACGATGCGGCGTTTCCCGATCAGGAGGGTTCTGGTCGAAATCGCCGGGGGCATTTGGGTGGAGCGGAGCGGCAGCGAAGACACCATGCAAATCATGCTGCGGCTCGCGCGGGATGGATGGGCGTTGATGCTCGCGCCGGAAGGCAAGACCACTGGCGATGCCGGGCTCGTTGCCGCGCAGCGCGGGGTGGGGTTCTTCGCCCTGCACGCCGGGTTGCCTGTCGTTCCAGTCGGAATCGAAGGGAGCGCGCGCGCGCGGCTGATTGGTTGGCCTCCCCGAGCGGCACGCGTGGTAATTCGCTTCGGACCTCCGTTCTCGTTGCCTGCGGATGGCCCAGGGAGTTATCGGGATCGTCAGCGACTCGCATCCGATGCCGTGATGTGCAGGATCGCCGAATTGCTGCCACGATCGCGGCACGGGGTGTACGGGGCGACGGCATGCGCCGAAGCGCAGCAGTGGTTGGCCGGCGCGATGACTGGCCAGCGAGACTCCATCGGGAACGATGTCGGGAATGCGGGGGACCATCCGCCAACGCTCGCGCATGGGCCGGATGAGCCGGTTGTCCCCCGGGTCCTCGGGGATTTTCGGTAGCGCTACTACCCGATCAGCGCGAGCGCGGCGAGGGCGTAGGCGCGGGTCGCGGAGAGCACCTCATCGATGCCGACCCACTCGTTGGGCACGTGGGCCAGCTTCGGATCGCCCGGACCGTAGATGATCGTGGGGATGCCGAGTTGGGCGATGAAACGGCCATCGGTCGCCATGCTGAATCCGGTCAGGGTGGTGTCGAGGTCGAGGTAGGCGTTCGCGGCCACCATGCCCTGAACCAGCGGCGACTCCGGGTCGTTCATCGTGGCGGGAAGTCCGTCGCGCGCGTCCAGAACTTCGACGGATACGCCTTCCATTCCAGCGATGGCGCGCTCGGCGATCTCGCGCATCTCCTCCCGGGCTGCAGCAGGCACCTCGCCAGGGATGATGCGGCGGTCAACATAGATCGTGCAGCGGTCTGGCACGACGTTGGATTTCACGCCACCTGAGATCAGATTCACCGACGCGGATGAGGGATGGAAGTACGGGTGGGTGCGCGTCCTGAGGCGTGGGCCCAGTTCATCCGAGAGCGCGACGATAATCCGCGCCATGCCCTCGACCGCGTTGGCCCCTTCCCACGGCAAGGCGCCGTGCGCGGTTCGGCCGGAGACG
>CAIPGK010000458.1 GCA_903864575.1 uncultured Chloroflexota bacterium | reverse complement strand
TCGCGCCCCGGATAGGCGAAGGAGACGTGGGAGAGGACGGCCCCGCTCATCGGATGAACGCCGGGACAAGGAGCAGACCGCAGGAGGCCAGCAGCGGCAGGTAGACGGCGGGCAGCGTCATCGTTGGGTAGGGTTCCCAGACGAATGCCCACGGGGCGGTGGAGAGCGTCGCCGTCTCCACCATCAGGCAGATCATGGAAGCGCCCGCAATGAGGGTGGCGCGGCGGTCCCAGATGGGCTGCCGGTATCGGGTGCGGCGGGGGCCGTCACCCGTCGTCCGAGTGGAAAACCAGAGCAGAAGCGATGCAACGGGAAGCGCGATCGCCGCAATCATCCCGTTTCCGAGGGCGACCGCATACGCGCCGAAGGTGGCCAGTCCGATTCCGGCCGCCAATCCGGCGGTGCGCCAGCCGGAAGCGGGCGGTTCCTCCCTGAGGGGAGCGCCGAAGGCACGTGATTCGAGAGCTTCGGCGAGGGTGAGCGAGCGCTCGAGGCTGCCGGAGAGGAGCGGCAGGAGGAGCGGACCCGCATCCCGTGGCCCTCGGGGACGATATCCGCGGGCGGCCTGCGCTTCGCGGATTTCCGTTATGGCGCGGGTTGTTTGCGGAATGAGCGCCCATGCGACGGACGTTGCCACGGCGACAGCGGCGAACCGATCCGGCAGCAGTCGGAGAAGCCCGGTCCAGTCGAGATTTTCGCCGATGGTCGCTCCGGCGAGCAGCAACGTCAGGATCGCCAATCCGGAGAGAAGACCGTAGGTGAGGGCGTTCACGGTGAGGACCCCGCCGATGATGGGCCAATCATCTGGCAGGCGGGCGAACACCAGATCGCCGACATGGGCAGTCAGCACGTTGAAGAGCGCCCCGGCCGCCGCGAGGATGATCCCCAGACGCAGCACGCCGCCCCAGCCGCGCCGATCCTCATGTTGCCAACCCGCCCACACGCCGAACGCGGCGAGGAAGGCGGCCAGCAGCGGAAACGGGTTTCGCCCGACGAGCGCCGGGACGGACACCGCGGCAAGCCAGACAAGCCAGGCGCGAGGGTCGATGGCGCGCGCGGTCATGCCGCCTCCGTTTCCGGTTGGGCGCGCCTGCGCATCGCTGCCGCTGCCGCGCCCCCGCCGATCAGTGCGAGGATGGCTCCAGCGCCGAGAAGCGTTGCCGCCGCCGGAGCGGCGGTCGCGCCGGGTGCGGGAGACGCGGCTCCGGTCCTGCGCCATGTCGCGCCACTGCCCTCATCGCCGGAGAGCGCCGGATCAGCGCCTGCGAGGGCTGCGAGTTCCGGCAGGGTGAGCGAGGGAAGGCCGGCCTCCTTCGCGGTCCAGGACCAGCCGTCGATGTCGCCATCCCGAACGGCGGTGGCGCTGGCGCCGACCAGCAGGGGCGACCAACCGCGAGGGCCACCTTGACGGAAGTACTGCCAGTAGGGCGCGTTTGGCCCTCCCTGACAGACGGATCGCCTGCATTCGGCCAAGGCGCAGCCCTGCCCGTCGAGCGAGCAGACGGCTGCGCCGAGTCCGCCGAAACCAGCGGTTACCAGCGGAATCCCGCTGCGTCGCAGCAGTTCGATCCCGTCAATCTTCTCCTCGGCAAAGGCGACGTAGCCATAGACGAATGACCCATCCGCCTGTCGGACGATGACTCCCGCATGGTTCACTCCTCCGTCGGCCGATGCCAGCCCGGTTGGCGTCACCGGCGTCAGCAGCAGGGCCACCACGGCCACGGCCACGGCCACGGCCGCGACCCGGAGCGAGAGGAGGCGCCACGCAGCGAGGGCAAGCATCACGCGCCGGCGACCGGGGAGGCGCAGCCTCCCTGAACGGCTTCGCTGTCCGTGCAGAGCGTTGTCATCGGAAAGGGCATCCCGGCCAGCGCGGGGATGGCCTGAAGGGTGGCGTAGAGACTCGGCTCGGGGTCGCCCGCCATGAAAAGGAACGAGCCATCCGGCTGAAAGAACGCGACGAGCGACCCTGGGACGTCACCCCACTCCTCGCCCGCCGGGTCCTCGCCTGCCGCGATCAGCGCCTGCAGCACGAGCGCGGTGGAGTTGGCGTCGGCCGTCAGCGGTTCGGTCAATTGGTAGGCGAATCCGCCGTCAGCCGAGCGAAACCGCTTGAGGGCCGCGAACGCGGTGTCGATTGCAGGATCGTCGCCGCGGCCACCGGCGACCAGCGCTTCGATGACGAGCGCGGTGGTGTTGCTGTCCATCAGGTCCGGCCCGGTCTGGCCATCGAAGGACCAGCCGCCGTCAACGGTTTGACGGGCGATCAGGCCATCGAGCATGGCGGGGTCGACCGGTGCGCCCGCTGCGAGCATGCCAAGCACGATCATTGCGTGGTCGTTGATGTCGTTTCCCATCATGCCCGGAGCGGCGGCATCGCTTTCAGGAATCGGTTGCTGCATGGCGGCGACCAGGTCAACCCCGCCGAACGAGGTGGGATCAAGTCCCGCCGCGCCGGCCGCGCCGGCCGCGATTGCGGCCGATCCAGGACCCTGCGCGGCGTACTCGGTGATAGTGCTGGCAAGCCATTCGGCCGCCATCCCGATCGACCGGGCGTTGGCAGGGTCGTCAGCTCCCGCCGCCGCCAGGGCCTCGATCGCGAGTGCGGTGAACGATGGATCGGCCTCGCCGCCAAATCCGGCGAACCCGCCTTCGGGAAGTTGTTGATCCCTGAGCCATGCGGCGGATGCCGCGAGATTCCCTGGGGCCGCCGAAGTGGTCGCCTGCGTGTCGTTCATCGGCAGCGACGGCAGCAGGAACCCAGCCAGCAGCGCAACGGTCAGGGCTGCGCGCCGTGGAAGAGCGCCAAGGGTTACGGAAGACGGGATTGAGAGCGGAAAACGCTGCATGGAGTCCTCCCCCGTTCGCGCGACGGGCGGCTGGATGCAGCAGGCGGGCGATCTGGCTCCGTCGCCCGGAAGGGCGGCGATACAGTTGCGGGACAGCGCCGGCATCTCACCGGCTTCCCCCGGGTTCCCGGCGCCCGGACGACATGTCCGGCGTGACGGGCTCCTGCCACGGGCTCTTCGGTTGTCGGGTGAGTATACGCCGCTCCGTCATTCCCGCCGCATGACCTTGCCTGTGCGATACTCCCGCCGCGTTTCAACCCCTCGCGGGAGCAAGCCGTTGGACATTGCGAACATGCTGGCGCTCGGCGCGGTTGCGGCCGGCGCCGCCATTCTGGGGTCCATGCTTGGGCTGGGAGGGGGGGTGTTCCTCGTTCCCATCTTCACGCTCTTCTTCGGGATCGACCCGAAACTCGCGGTCGGCGCGAGCGCCATCGTCGTCGTGACCAACAGCGTGGTCGGATCGTCGGTGCACCTGAAGAGCGGCTTCACCAATCTCAGGCTGGCGATGCTGCTGCAGGTGATGACCGCGACCGGCGCGATCGTCGGCGCGATCTACGGCGTGAACGCCAACCCGGCGGTGATCTACGTCGTCTTCGGCATCGTGCTGCTCTACGCGGCGATTTCGATGGCGATTCCGCGGTCCAATCGGAATGTGTCGCTGGGCGACGATTCCCTGCGGCTGGGCGCGGTCTTTCACGACCCGGCCACGAAGCAGGAGATGGCCTATGTGCCGAAACGGGTGCCGCAGGGGGTCGGCATCAGCGCCGGTGCGGGCATTCTCTCAGGGATGCTCGGCGTCGGTGGCGGGGTGGTGATGGTCCCGGTGATGAACCTGCTGATGGGCGTGCCGGTGAAGGCGGCGGTTGGCACGTCGGCGTTCATGGTCGGGATTACGCAGGTCGCGCCCTCGTTTGTTTACTACGCGAACGGGAAGATCGACCCCGGGGTGGTCGTTCCCGCGGTCATCGGCGTCTTTCTCGGCGGTCAACTGGGCGCGAAGCTGACCCGCAAACTCAAGGCGCAGCGGCTCGCGCTGATTTTCGGCGTCGTGCTGGCCTACCTGGGGATCAGGATGATCTTCCAGGGGCTTGGCATTCACCTGCTGGGGGCATAGATGGACGACGCGGCGCGCGCGCAAACCGAACGGCAGGCAATCGCGGGGTTCGAGCTGCGGGCAGCGGAAATGGCGCCCCTGCTTGCCCGCGTTGGCGCGGTGCTGCGCTGGATGTTCCGGATTGGCGCGGGGCTGCTGGTGCTGGGGATCGCCCTCGCGCTGCTTCGCCGGGAACCGCTTGGCGCGCGGGTGGATCCGCTCGCCGAGGTCATTCCCGCCGTGCTGGCCGGCCATGCCTCGGGAGTGATCGACCTCGCGATCCTCTGGTTGATGGCCGCTCCGGTGGTGGCCACGGTCGTCGTGCTTGCCGGCTTCCTTCGCATGCGGGACCGGCGCTATTCCATCGTGACGGGGCTGGTGCTGGCCGTTCTTGCCGTGAGCATTTTGCGGGCGCTGCGGTAGCGCCGGAGCACCGGGTGGCTCAGGCTGCGCCCTGGTGCACCGGGAGATCTGGCAGGAGATCGGCGGCGAACACCTCGCCGAGGGCGCCCCAGATCGCCGTGTGAGCGATCGGCGCTGTTCGCGCGGCGATGTAGCCGTCGGGCCGGACAAGCACCGCCGCCTCTTCCTGTACGCCGAACAGGCGTCGGATGGAGCCGTCGTGGTCGGTTGCCGCGAAAGCTGGGAACTCCCCATCAGCCGGCGCGTTGGGGAGGATGACGATCGGGCAGCAATCATCCCCAAGGCGATCTCGAACCCACGCCCCAAGGGTCGTGGCGTCGCGCAGGCTGATCTCTCCACCGGCGGGGTCCGGGAAGAGGAGGAGCGTGAAGCCGCCGAGGCCGTACTGGTCGAACAGGGTCGAGGGGTTGCCAGTTGCCGCATGCGTGAACGCAGCCTGCGGCGCACGGTCGCCAGGGCGGGGGGAGCGGGCGGCGAAGCCGCCGCGCCCGGCTGGTCCCGAGAGCGGTGATTTCCGGTAGTCAAGCCCCAGCTGCGAAATCTGCTCGGCGATGACTCCCTGGACCGCCGGGATCGAGGCGGCTGTCGCGAGTGCCCGGTCGCGGAGCCATCGCAGGGCCGGGTTGGCGGTCATGATGGCGCGGGTTCCGCGGTCGGTCCCGGCAAGCACAGCCCGAGCGATCGGCATCCGCTCCTCGCCGTAGGTGTCGAGCAGGGAGGCGGCAGCCCGGTCGCTCGTCGCGAGCGCGAGTTTCCAGCCGAGGTTCACCGCGTCCTGAATGCCGGTGTTCATTCCCTGCCCGCCGACGGGACTGTGGACATGGGCCGCATCCCCCGCCAGAAAGATCGCGCCGTGGCGGTATTCGTTCACCATCCGGCAGTTGATGCGAAACCGTGAGATCCAGACCGCATCGGTGATCTCCAGGGCGTCTCCCGTCCGCTTCCGGACCAGTGTCGCAACCTCCTCGATCGTCGGAGCAGTGCGGTCATCCGGCGCCTGACGGTCGGTGTTGACGATGATGCGCCAGAGCCCTTCATACGGCAGAGGCAGCGCGAACAGCAGTCCGTCAGGGTGGAGCCAGCCGTTGCCGAGGTCGTGGCCGAGGTTCCCGGCGACGCGGCAGTCGGCCAGCAGGAACTCCTGGGGGTAGGTGAATCCGGCGAACTCGGCCCGCAGGTGGTGACGGACCGTCGAGCGCGCGCCATCGCATCCGGCAAGGTAGCGGGCGCGGATGGTTTCCGTGCCGAGGCGCCCGGTGATCGTCGCGTGCACGCCGCCGGCATCCTGCGAGAGCGCGGTAAGCGTTGCGCCGCGTTCCACCGCGCCGCCGAGGTCGTCGAGGCGATCGAGCAGCATTCGTTCGGTGTCGGCCTGTGTCATCACCAGGATGCCGTCGTAGGTGACATCCGGCCGGGATACACGCGTTGGGACGGTCGCGACGAGGGATCCGCCGTCGTGGATCGCGATGCCGGGAATCCGCAGGGAGGGCGCGAGGCGGTCCTCGCCGATGCCCATCATCCGGAAGTGCTCGATGGTGCGGGCCTGGGTGCCGAGCGCGCGGGATTCCGTCGCGGGTCCGTCCGAGCGATCGATGATCCGTGCGGCCACCCCGCGCCTCCGCAGTTCGATGGCCAGCGCCAGTCCTACCGGGCCTGCCCCGGCAATCAGCACGTCGGTATCGTGTCCGTTACGGGTCCCGTTCACGTGGTACCTCGTCAGATGGTCAGGCCCCGGCGGCCGAAACGAGCGAGACAGCTTGTCCTGCCAGCCCGGGAATCACGTCGGCGACGGCCGGGATCACCTCGACCATCCCGGCATCGATCGACTTCGGGAACCCATCGGGCGGCGTGGCCTCCAACATGTCGACCGTCCACGTTCGCGGGGCGACCATGTGAGCCACCTTGCGCCGCCGGGCAGTCCGGGTCGCTGTCGCAGTGTACGGATCAAGCTCCGAGGCATTCCCGCAGGCGAGAGAGGACGGTCAGGGCTTCGTCGCCCTCAATCGTCTGCGGGTTCAGGGCGATCGCGTTCGGATCGTCGTCGATGAGGCCGACGGCAATGCGCGGGGTTCCTTCCCAGAGCGTGTCGATGAGGGCGTCGCGGGTCAGGGGCGCGGCCGGCAGGAGGCGCACGACGGCCCGGCTGTGGGGTTGCCCTGCCTCGCTGGGGTAGCCGCGCTCCGTCGCGATGCCGGGGATCCCCTGCAGGCCATCCAGCCAGAGCCGCACGGTGGTTTCGTATCCGGCAAGTTGCGCCTGCTCGTCCACCTGCAGGGCGAGACCGACCGCAGTGAGAATGCCCGCGAGTTCCTCCTTTCCAACCTTCATCGGGCGGCCGATGGAGTAATTCGGGCTGCCGTGGAAGCGGGCGTTTTCGATCATGTCGCGCCGCCCGAGGACCAGTCCGGTCGGCTGCGGCCCGCGCAGACCCTTGCCGCCGCTGAAGACGGCGACATCCGCTCCAACTTCTCGGGTGAAATGCCACAGGCTGGAAATCGGGGGAATCTGGGCGGCGGCGTCGACCACCAGCGGAACCCCGGCGGCGTGGGCGACCTCGACGACTTCCTCGACCGGCGCGGCCTCCTTGAAGAAGTGGGTCCCGGCGAACCAGAGAACCGCCACGGTGTTGTCGTCGATGGCGGCTGCCACGTCCGCCGCGCTGCCGCCGACCTCGACGAGCCGCGCCCCGGTCTGGCGGGCGGCGAAGTCGTAGCCGTTGCGCTGGCCCTTGTGAACGATCACGTTCCTGCGCGCCACGCCGTCCAGGTAGGGAAGTTTCGTGGTCAGGTCCGGGTCCTGCCCGGCAATGCATCCGGCGATGGTCACGGCAATTCCGGCGGCCGCGCCGGAGGAGACGTAGCAGGCCTCGTTGCCGGTCATCCGTGCGATCTCCGCGCCAACCGCGCGCTGCAATTCAGGGATGTCGGTGAAGGATGCGGAGGCCGCCGCCATCGCCGCGACCGTTTCCGGAGCCATCAGCGACCCGCCGAGGCGGGTCAGCGTGGCCGAGGCGTTGATGACGGGGCGAAGGCCGAGACTGGCGAGGGAGAAGGCGGTGCCCGGGAGGGTGGCGGTCATGGAGTCGACTCCTTTCGGACGTGTCATGCGACGTGCGACGTGCGGCGTATGGCGCTCGGCGGCGAGCGACCGCCAATAGCAGGCATCGTACCGCGCGGTCACGGTTGCCGGGGAGCGCAGGCGCGTCAGGGCGCGGGAATCACCCGCTGCCACCGGGCGGCGTTCCAGAGCAGCCCCGCGGTAGGGTTGGGCCAGAATCCGGCGATGTCATTCCTGCTGGCCGGGAAGGCGTGTTCCCAGTAGAGGAAAATCGCCGCCGCTTCCTCGCGCAGGAGGGCCTGCAATTCGCGGTAGATGGCCGCCCGCTTGTCCACGTCGAGGGTCGACGCGCCGCGTGCGGTGAGGTCGTCCAGCCTGTCCTGGAACGCATAGGGATGAAAGAACGCGGCGACGTTGCCGCCGGGGGCGGTCGGGCTGGAGGGAATCTGCGACGAGTGCCAGTAGAAGAGATCGTCGGGGTCCGGGCCGTTGGTCCAGGTGTAGAGGCAGGCGGTCATGCGGTCGGTGAACTGGTAGCCCATGGGACCCCACAGGGCGGCAGGGGGAGCGGTGCGGATCAGGGTCGAGATGCCGAGATTGGCCCATTCCGCGGCGATGGTCGTCAGGACGGCCTCGGCGAGCGGGTCACCGGCGACGCCCCAGAGTTCGATGCGGAACGGCTCGCCGTCGCGGGCGAGGATGCCGTCGCGGCCCGGTGCGAATCCCGCGCCGGCGAGCAGATCGCGGGCGCGGACGGGATCGAAGGGACGGGCCTCGAGGTCTTCGGCATACGCCCAACTGCCGGGCATCTGGTCGGCGAATGCCGGGGTGGCGTTGCCGCCCAGCAGGTCGCTGACGATGCGGCGGCGGGGGGTGGCGAAGTCGAGCGCCTGACGGACGGGGGTCTCGCGGAGGAAGCCGATCTGCTTCAGGTCGAGATGCTGCCAGTTCGGAGTGAGATGCTTCCAGACGGTGACGCCCTGCGCCTTCGCGGTGGCCGCCATCGCGGGCAGCGGCACGGCGGCGGCGAGGTCGATATCGCCGGAGGCAAGCCCCGCTCCGAGGGCATCGGCATCGCGGCTGAAGCGGATGTCGATGCGCTCGAGATGCGGCTTGCCGCCCCACCAGTCGGCGAAGCGTTCGAGGCGGATCCGGTCGCCCGCCTTCCACGATGAGACGGCAAAGGGGCCGGTGCCGACCGGCCGTTCCCGGTACAACTCGCGGAAGGCGTCCGCGCCTTCCTTGAGCGCGGACGCGGGCACGATCGGCGTGATGGCCACGGTGCTGAGAAAGGGAGCATAGGGCTCGGTGGTGCGGATCGTGAGCGTCGAGCGGTCGATCTCCATCGACGCGACCCGCTCCCAGCCGAGGGTGGCCGCCGGGGACCAACCGCCGTCGAGCCGGGCGTTCCAGGCCGCTCGCACATCCTCCCCGGAGAATGGGCTGCCATCATGGAACTGCACGCCGTCGCGAAGTTCGAAGATGTAGGTGACGCCGTCTTCGGCAAGGCTGACGCTGGTTGCCAGCGCCGGTTGGAGCTTGCCATGCGCGTTGTAGGCAAACAGGCCTTCGCTGACACCCGCGAGAATGTCGGTGGCGATGCCGGGACCCGGTTCCCACGGGTGGAGGGAATCCGGTTCGCGGGTTGCGCCTACCACGACCGAACCGTCGGGAGAGGGGACTCCGACCGGATCGGTGGCGTCGAAAAGCGGGCGCGGACCATCTGCCGCGGCGAGGCGCGGCCCGACGGCGGAGAGAGCAGATCCGCCCAGCATCGACAGGAGCGCCCGCCGGGAGTGTCGCATGGCGCGAGAGCGTACGTTCATGCGTGAAGCATAGGGCTGGGTGACGATCGCGGCCACCCCGCGGACATGCCTCCGGGGCCCGGGTCAGCTTCGTGCGGCGCGCCACTCCTCGGCCAGCAGATCGAAGACCCAGGCGCTCTTGAGGCCGGTGCGCGAGCGGCCCACCCAGTCGATTCGCCCCGCATTGCGGTAGCCCTGTTTGCGCAATGCGGCGGCCGAGCGGTCGTTGCCGACATAGACCCATGACCAGACCATATTGATCCCGGCGCGCTGGAACGCCCATTCGAGCAGGAGGTGCTTGGCCTCGGTGCCGAGGCCACCGCCGCGATGCTCCGGGCGGTAGATCCAGGTTCCGGTTTCGGCGGTCCGGCTGAGCCAATCGATGTAGTAGATGCCGTTGTCACCGATGACCTCACCAGTTTCCCGGAGCACGAGCGCGAACTCCACCTCAGTTGGCGGGGTCTGTTGCTCGGCCTCGGCGTGCCAGGCGGAGAGGGCGATCGGGCTGATCGGCAGCCGGGCGTGGCCGAAGTCGGCATCGGGTTCCTCGAGGAGGCTGCGAGCCACGTTCTCGGAATCCGATGGTTCGAACGGGCGGAGGGCAAGGCGCTCGCTCGCGATCACCGCATTCCTCGGGAGCGGGTAGGGGCTGTCCTTCCAGCGCAGCGGAGCAGGTGACCTCGGTTCAAGGTTCGGCTCTCCTTCGAGGTCGATGCCCGGGCCGGGATCACCCAGCCATTCCATCCACGCCGGGTTGAGCCACTGCATCGTCACCCAGTCGTGATAGCTGCCGTCGCGCCAGAACCCGTTCCGGAGACGATAGGCGCGGCGCATCCCGAGCAATTCGGCGTTGGCCAGCACAGCGGCGTCGCTGTCGAGCAGATCGGTTTCGATGGCCATGGCGCCGCGCTCGCCGCCCAGCCAGCCGACGATCAACCCGAGCATCTCCGAGAGCACCCGTTCGCGCTCCCCTGCCGCAAGCATGGGCGATCCGAACAGCCGAACGAGGGCGCACGGAGCGTCGACGTTCTCGTCGATCAGGGCCGAGCCGATCGGCTCGTCGTTCTCCCTGCGGCAGGCGATGAGTCGCCACTGCCCGTTCTGGATCGAATTCGGGATGTCCTTTTCAAGCCACGTTTCGGCCTGTTTTTGGGACACCGGCCAGAGGTCGTCGCGCCAGGACATGGCGACCGCCGCGTCCGACAGCAGCGGCGGCCGGAGAACGATGGAATCGCCGACGAAGATCGTCTGCCCCGCGCTCATGCCATAGCCTCCACCGGGAGGAGATCGATGGGCAAAGCACCGCCGGGTATTGCTCCTATCAGCCGGAGCGCCGCCCATGCTCCCGCGAGGTTGCTGGAAAGGACCGGTTTGCCCAGCTGCGACGAGATGGAAGGGAGCGCCTCCACGCAGTGCCAGTTGGTGCAGGAGATGAAGACGGCGTCTGCGGCCGGGGAGTCGACGATGGCGGCGAGGCGCGCGGCGTCCTCCGGACCCAGGCGGCCGATCTCGTGATCAGTCAGGCATTGGAGCCCCTCGATGGTGGAGACGGCGAACCCGCTGCCTTCGAGGAAGCGCTGTTCCGCGCGGTTGATCTCGTCGATGTACGGGGTGGCGACGGCCACCGCGCGCGCCCCGGTTGCCCGGAGCGCGTCAAGCACCGCGGTGGCAGTGGCGACCGCCGGGACGCCAGCGGCAGCCTCGATCCGCTGGCCGATCTTCGTGTCCCAGCCGGGTCCGTGGATCAGGCTGCCGCTGGTGCAGGCGAAGACGATCGCGCCTACCTCCGCCCAGCGGAGCAGGTCCGCGGCGCGTTCGAGGCTGTCGCCCCGGAGCATCTCATCGAGCGCGTCGGCGGTGACCTCGCCGCGCGGCAGGAGGATCGGCGCGGGGTAGACGGCGACGCCTTCGGGCATCAGTCGCTGGTACTCGGGGAGAACGCTGGTGTCGGTCGCGAGGGTGACGAGCCCGATGCGGCCGCGCGCGCCATACATGGTCGGCTCCTTGCCAGAAACGGACGGTTGGCCGGAGTGTACCCGGAGGGCGGGCGAATTTGGCGCATGGTCACGCTAAGGACGAGGCTCGGCAATCCATGCCGCGTAGATGGCGCGGGTAACGGGAGCGGCGAACTGGATGCCCTCGCCGGAACTTTCGATGATGACCGCCGAGGCGATCTCCGGGGGTGCGCCGTAGGGGCCATAGGCGGCGAACCACGAATGCGGCTTGGCCGTGGGGCCGACGGCATTCTGGGCGGTTCCGGTCTTCCCCGCGATGGGCCAGGGGAAGTCCGCGAAGACGCGAGACGATCCGGCCCCATAGACATCGGTCGTCTGGTCGCGCAGGGCGGACTGCAGCGCGGCGATCGTTTCCGGATCGAGGGGCAACCGGCCCCGCGTGACCCGGCCGCCGACGGGCGTGCTCACGCCGTCCGGGCCGATGGTCGCGGCCACGATCCACGGTTGCAGCAGGTCGCCGCCATTGGCGATGGCGGCATAGGCGACGGCCATCTGGAGCGGAGTGACGGCGACCGCGCCCTGCCCGATCGCGAGGTTCACGGAGTCCCCGGTTGCCCAGCCATCGCCAAGGGTTTCGAGTTTCCACGCCGGGTCGGGGACCAGTCCGCCGGCCTCGGGGAAGTCGGGGATGCCGGTTGGCTCGCCAAGCCCGAAGCCCCGCGCCATCGCAGGGAGAAGATTCGGGTCCACGGCGTCGAGATCGCGGCCAATGGCGTAGAAGACGGTGTTGCAACTGGTCACGATGGCCCGATGGAGGGTCATCGGGCCCTGTGGTCCGAGTCCCTCGGCGACGGTCCAGTCGTCCCATCGCTGGTCCGATCCCTCCAGTTGGAAGGACGAAGGGCAGTCGATCACCGTGTCCGGGGTGTCGTCGAGATGTTCTATCGCGGCGGCGAACGGGATGACCTTGAAGATGGAGCCGGCTGGGTAGGTTCCCTCGGCGGCGCGGTCGAGGAGCGGGCGGCGGAGTTCGCTTGCGAGGTCCCGCGCGGCCATCGGGTCGAAACCGAGGATGAAGCCGTTGGGGTCATAGTCGGGCATGCTGGCGATGGCGAGCACGGCCCCGGTTCCGGGATCGACCACGGCGGCTGCACCCGCGCGGTCGGGCTGCGAGCGGAGGGCGGCGGCGACGCTGCGCTGGAATCCAGCGTCGACGGTCAGTTGAACGTCCATTGCCTCGACTGGAGGTTGGGCTGCGATCTCCTCGATTTCGGCCCGGCTGTCGCATTCCACCGCGACGATTCGCGCGCCGAGCGTGCCGGTGAGGAGGTCGTCGAGGCCCGCTTCGAGACCGGCTTGTCCGATTGGTTGTCCGGGGATAAGGCCGGGATCGGCGGCGAGTTGCTCGGCGGTCGGCGGGGAGACATATCCCGTCAGGTGCGCGGCATCCCGCCCCAGCGGATACTGCCGGGCCTGCGCCTGCACCACCGAAACGCCGGGGAGGCTGCCGACTGCGTTGAGGACATCCAGTTCACGCTCGGGCGGAAAATCCCTGATGGCCACGAGCCAGCCGGGGTCGGCGTCCTTGTAGCGGTCGTGAACGGCGGTTTCGCTCAGCCCGGTGAGTTTCGCCAGTTCGCGCCGGATGCGAGGTTCATCGCCGGGGAGGATCTGTCCCGGGACAACGCTGACCCGCCAGACCGGGCCATCGAAGGCGAGCGGGGCGCCGTTTCGGTCGAGCATCGAGCCGCGCCGGACCGGGGTGCGGTCGACATCCACGCAGCGGCCGCCCTCCAGTTGGGAAAAGATCGCCGCGGGTGTCCAGGCGACCCGCCAGGCGTTGTCCTGCCGCCGGAGTTGCAGCGTGATCTCGTCGCTGAAGGCGCCGACGAGGCTGGAGTCGAATTCGGCCCGCAGCGGCATTGCGCCGTCCGGCGTGAGTTGCCCTGCCACTTCGGCGCGAACGGCGAGCAGCCCTGCCCTGTCACTGATCGCCCGGTACCGTTCGATGAAGTCGTCCTGCCCGATCTCCTGCCGGGTCGCGTCGTCGAGCAGTTCGTAGAGCCCCTCGATGTCGCCCGAGGACCAGCGCGCGGCCCAGGCCGCGGCGAGATCGGCGGCGGTGGGCGGCTTTGGACCGGGGGTTCCGGTCGGCGCTGCTGGCGTGCCTATCGGGGTCCGAGTTTCGGGAAGCTGTGGTGGTTGCGCCAGCTCCGCCGGAGCGGCTTGGGCTGTCGGTGGTTCCGCGTGCTGAGGCGAGGCTAACCCGGGTCCGACGCGCGAGGCGATGGGGAAGCGAGCGCTGTCCAGGAGACCTGCCCGAAACGCCGCGCCTGCCAGCGCTGCAAGCACGAGTGCGGCGAACAGCCCGATGAGCAGCGGGGATGGGCCACGCCGGGAGTCGGTAAATGAGAGCTGGCGATTGCGCCGCGCCAAAGGGATGCAGTCCTTGCGATGGGAGCGACGGCCCAATACGGATGCGGGTACGGGAGGGATGCGGCAATGCCGGCGAAGGCGCATTGCCGCAAGGTGTCCGTACACCCAATCCTGATGGAGGAGCAGGCTGCCGTCAAGCCGCGTCCCGATACATGGAAGAACGGTTCACGGGCGAGTGTGGTTCCGCGGTTCGCAAACGATGCGAACGCCCCGAACCAAAACGGTCCGGGGCGTTCACTCGCCGGTGCTGGCGAATCGACTGCGGCGGATGCGAGGAGGGGGGCATCGCATCTGCCGGTCGACGCGCCGCGCGCCGGGTTGGTTTGTGGCCCCGCGTCGCGGCGCCTGCTCCGGTTTGGAGCAGAAACCGTGTCGCTCGACCGGTCCGCGCGCCGGGAGCAGCGGCTTGCGGAAAAGGCGGGGAGAATGCAGGAGGCATTCCCCGAGCCTTCCAGCGAATCGGGCGGCGTACCTGAACCACTGGCCCGGTCGGACAGTCTGGCCGTCCGACCGGGCGGGCGGTTGTCGGTGTTGCCCGCCGTCCCGCTTCACTGAGTCCGTTGTACCGCGTCGCGATGAATTGCGGTAGCGATCCAGATGAAATTCTCGTGAAAAAAACTGGCGGCGACCCGAAAAGATGGAATCCGCGGTTTTCGCTGCGACCCGGCGCCGCGATCGGTCAGGCAAGGCCGTGAATTCGGCGCGCTCTGCCGCGGGGTCGATCGTTGCCGGTCGTCTGCTGCACGGGGTGTCCCGGGGTGTGGAGGGGGCCGCATGGCAACCGGTCTTCGCCCGCGCATCATGCAGGCGCGGGGTGCGAGTCCGAAGACTCGCACCCCGCGTGGCGCGTCGTGGTCCCGTGCCGGGTGGGGGGCTAGTCGACGGCGGGGACGATGGCGTCGGCGTCACTCCAGAGATCGGCCACCTTCGGGCCGAGGGCGATGATCGCAGTGATGCCCGCAATCGCGATGAGGCCCAGCACGAGGGCGTACTCGACCATATCCTGGCCTTCGTCTTCGCGAACGATGCGGGCGATGAGATGTGTGAAAGCGGTCAACCTGGTACTCCT
>CAIPGK010000457.1 GCA_903864575.1 uncultured Chloroflexota bacterium | reverse complement strand
GGGCTGGATCCCGTCGGCCGCACGTTCGTCACCGGCGGGCAGCTGCCGGTGACGGTCGTCGGGGTTGCTCGGCATGTCCGCAGCGCGAAGCCCCGCTCCCCGGGAAACAGGACTTCCGGGACCATCTGCACGGCCACATCCTGCGGTCAGGTAACCAGGCAGTTAGGGTCATCATCTCCCCAGAACGCACATCGCGCCGGGACCGGGCCCGGATGGCTGGCTCACGGGGGGGAAGCCGACACCAACCATCCAGATCCGGTCCCGGCGCGACGAGCCGGGCGCTGCCTCCGACGATACCGCCAACACGGTAGCGTCATCGCTCCCTACCGCCTCCGGGACCGGCGCGAGGCCGGGGAGGCCCCGCGCTGGATGTGCGCCGGCAGCAGGCCATGCGCTGGATCGGGCGGGGGCGCCGGATCGCAGCCACCAGACGCAGCCGTGGAATCCCGTAGCGAGCGACGATCCTGGAAGAGCGTGCGGAGCGCGTTTGCCTGCGGCCGATCGTCGTCCGGGAGCCGTGTCTGATCACCGTGATAATGGACCCGATGGCGGCGCTTGACCATGACGAAACACCCACCGGAATGACGCGGTGGCCCCGGTTCCCGTCACCGGGTCACGTGGCGGCTCCACCGGTCACCCACGACTGACAGACTCATGGATGCGCGGCGCCCGGGCGGCGTTTCCGCCACATCCGGCGGAAACGCGCTTGCGCACGCCGCAGAGGTCCAGACCGCAGAGAGGCAGCTGTGCGGATCGGTCCGGTTGGCGCGTCGGATCCCGGTCAGCGCTGACCGGCGGCGGCGGCAGCGGCAGCGGCAGCGGCCTTGCCATTCTGCCGCTCGGCGGCGGCTCGCGCCTCGCGCAAGCTGCGCAGCAGGGCCGCGGCATCCTCGGTCGCCCAGAGGTGGGCGATCTTCCCGTTTTCCAGCCGGAAAAAGGTCATGATGTTCCAGGTGACCTTCGCGTTGCTGGCCGAAACCCCCAGCCACTCCTGCCGGTGCGTTCCGGTCCACGACCCACGGAGGGCCACCACATCGCCGTCCGAAACAAGGTCGTCGATGGTGATGGTCGCGTCCGGGAACGCGGAGAAGCGGGACCGCAGCGCCGCGGCCTGCCCGGCAATCCCGCGCCGCTCCACCCCGTTGGTGAAGGACGGCGTCAGCAGCGTATCGAGCGCGGCGATGTTCTGCTGGTTCAGCACTTCGTCGATGTACCGGCGGACGATGCCCGCGTTGTACTCATTGGCCACGGATGAGGTCCCTCTCTTGCGGTTCGGGGTGTCGGCTGCCGGCTGCCGGGTGCCGGGTGCCCGGTAGTGGGTATCGGCTGTCGGGCGATGGCGGAACGAGTTGCTGCGCGAGAACGCCGGCACGGTCCCAAGCCTTCGTACCCCCGATACCCGGCGCACGATACCCGATACCCACCGCCCACTTGTGACCCGCGCCCAACGCCGACCGTCCCGGTTTCCCGGCTCGTAACCTTCGCGCACGTTCATAGCCGGGGGGTACGGTACACTACCCGGCGTTGTCGCGGGAGTGGCGCGCGCCGCACCCGGGCCGCGCATGGGCGGTATTGCCCAAGCGCACCGGCACGGCTCCCGCATTGAATTACCCGCGGCGCGGTTCGGCCCCGCGCCCGGTCCAGCCGTGAAAGGCGAACGCATGGCGACCACCCGGAGCCGCAGCGCGAAGAGCGCCGAGAATGGCGTAGCGAAGGGGGCGGAGACGCTCCCCTACGATCGCGACACCCTGATCGGCTTTTCCCGGACGATGACCACGATCCGGCTCTTCGAGGAAGCAGCGCAGAAAGCCTTCCGCCAGGGAAAAATCGGCGGCTATCTCCACCTCTACATTGGGCAGGAAGCGCTCGCCCTCGGGTTTCTCCACGAGTACCGCCCCGGCGACAAGATCATCACCGCCTACCGCGATCATGCCCACGCACTCATCCTCGGCGCGACTCCGCGCGAGGTGATGGCCGAGCTCTATGGCAAGGGCACCGGTCTGGTGAAGGGCAAGGGCGGCTCCATGCACCTGTTCGACGTCAAGAACGGGTTCTGGGGCGGCTATGGCATCGTCGGCGGCCATATTCCGCTGGGGGTCGGGTTCGCCTACGCGCAGGCCTACCAGAAGTCCGGCGCGATGACCCAGCTCTACTTTGGCGACGGCTCCATCCATAACGGCGCGTTCCACGAGGCAGCCAACCTCGCCGGTCTCTGGGGCCGCGAGGGCATGAACCCCTGCCTCTTCGTCCTCGAAAACAACAAGTACGGCATGGGCACCAGTGTCCAGCGCGCCACCGCGATGACCGACCTCTCCGAGAAGTTCGACTCCTACGCCATCGAGCATGAGGATGTCGACGCGAACGACCTCTTCGCCGTGCTCGAATGCGCGCAGCGGGTCACCAAAAAGATCCGCGAGACGGGCACACCCTATGGCATCGAGGCGCAAACCTACCGCGTCACGGCGCACGGCGCCGCCGACTTCCTCGAACGCTACCGCGGCAAGGAAGAGGTCGCCGAGGCGCGCAAGCACGACCCGATCAACCGCTACGAGCATCGCCTGCTGGAGATGGGCGTCGCCACCGAGGCCGATCTCGAAGCGATTCGCGCCGAGGCCAAGGCGGTCGCGGACGACGCGGTGAAGTTCGCCGAGGAAAGCCCGGAACCGGACCTCTCGGAACTCTACACCGACGTGCTCGCCGACTAGCCGACTGGCCGCCTGAAACAGCGACAGATACAGACACAGGGAGTATTCGACCCATGCCGGTCATGACCTATCGCGAGGCGCTCCGCTCGGCGATGGCCGAGGAGATGGAACGGGACGAATCGGTCGTCCTGCTCGGCGAGGATATTGGCGTGTACGGCGGCACCCACCTGGTGACCGACGGACTCATCGACAAGTTCGGCGACAAGCGCGTCATCGACACGCCCATCGCCGAAGGCGGCTTTACCGGCGCGGCCCTTGGCATGGCCATGACCGGGATGCGGCCCATCGTCGAGATGATGACCTGGAACTTCTCCTTCCAGGCGGTCGACCAGATCATCCAGAATGCCGCCAAGGTCCGCTACTTCTCGGGCGGGCAGGTGACCGTTCCGCTGGTCATCCGCGGCCCAAACGGCGGCGGCGTCCAGCTTTCCGCCCAGCACACCCACAGCCTCGAGGGCTTCTACGGCCACTTCCCGGGCATCAAGGTCGTCTCCCCCGTCACCCCGCATGATGCCAAGGGGATGATGCTGACCGCGATCCGCGACAACAACCCGATCATCTTCATGGAAGCTGGCGCCCTCTACGGCGCCAAGGGCGAGGTCCCCGAGGGCGACTACACCGTCCCCTTCGGCAAGGCCCGCATCGCCCGCGAGGGGACCGACGTCACCCTCATCTCCTATGGCAGGCAGGTCCCCCTGCTGGAGAAGGTCGCGGAGACGCTCGAGGGGGAAGGGGTGTCGGCCGAGGTCATCGACCTCCGCTCGATCCGCCCGTTCGACACCGAGACCATCGTCAACTCGGTTCGCAAGACCCACCGCGCGGTCGTCGTGCAGGAGCAGTGGCGCTGGTTCAGCGTGGCCTCGGAAGTGGCCGCGGTGATCCAGGAGCAGGCCTTCGACGACCTCGACGCCCCGGTCGAGCGGGTCTCGGGCGCGGAAGTTCCCGCCCCGTACGCGCGCAACCTCGAACTCGCCGCTTTCCCCAGCGTGGACCAGATCGCCGCCGCCGCGCGCCGCGTGCTCTACCGGGAGAACTAGCATGCCTGCCGTCATCATGCCCAAGATGGGCGATGCCATGGAGGAGGGTACCCTTCTCCGCTGGCTCAAGCAGGTCGGGGATGCCGTCAACGCGGGCGACCCGATCGCCGAAATCGAAACCGACAAGGTCACCCTCGAGATCGAGGCCGCCGAGAGC
>CAIPGK010000456.1 GCA_903864575.1 uncultured Chloroflexota bacterium | reverse complement strand
TGCCCCGCCAGCAGGATGATGACGCCCCCGGCCACCAGCGCCAGCAGGATGCTGACGATCGGGACCAGCACCTGCGCGCGGGGTGACGAAGCAGGGAGCCGTTCGAGTTTCCAGCCGCGATCAGCCATGCGACGCCTCCGGGACGGAATCTGCGGTGCGCACGCCAGCCATCAGCAGGCCGATCTGCTCAGGATCCGCGCCGCGCGCGGGAAGGATGCCGACGATCTCGCCCTCGTACATCACCGCGATCCGGTCCGACAGGGCCAGCAATTCATCGAGATCCTCGGAAATGAGCAGGGTGGCTGCACCTCGCGCCCGCTGGTCGCGGAGACTGGCATGGATGGCCTCGGTTGCGCCGACATCGACGCCGCGCGTCGGGTGGACGGCGACGATCACGGCCGGGACGCCCGCCAACTCGCGACCGAGCAGCAGTTTCTGCTGGTTGCCGCCGGAGAGGGTGCGAACCTTGGCCCACCGGCCGGGGGTCTTGACGTCGTGACCATGAATGAGGCCATCGGTGAAACGGGCGATGGCGCTGCCGTTGAGGAACGGCCCCGAGCTGATGGGAGCCTGGGAATACTCCCGCAGGATGCTGTTCTGGCTGAGATCCATGCCGCCGATCAGTCCGGTGGCGAGCCGGTCCTCGGGAATGTGCGCCACGCCCGCCCGTGCGATCTTCGCGGACCCCTTGCCGGTCATGTCCTTGCCACCGATGACGATCCGGCCGCTGCTGCTGTCGCGCAGGCCGGTAATCGTCTCCGCCAGTTCCCGCTGGCCGTTTCCCGCGACACCCGCGACGCCGACCGTCTCCCCGGCGCGGACGTCGAGATCGACGCCGTTGAGGGAAGGCAACCCGTTGTCGCCGACGCCGCGAAGCCCGTGGAGTTCCAGCATCACCGCGCCGGGAGCGACCGCCTCGTGGGGTTCGACGTCGGGCTGTTCGACGAATGCGGCGAGTTCCCGGCCGACCATCATCCGGGCGAGACCGCGTCGATCGGATTCCGAGGGCGTCGTTTCGCCTGAGACTTCGCCGCGGCGCATGACGGTGATCCGGTCGGCCACCGCGATCACCTCATCGAGTTTGTGGCTGATGAAGACGATGCAGAATCCCTCCGCGGCCATGCCGCGAAGGGTCCTGATGAGCGCGTGCGACTCCTGCGGGGTAAGTACGGCGGTGGGTTCGTCAAAGACGAGGATCTTTGCGCCGAGATGGAGGAGGCGCAGGATTTCGACCCGCTGCTGTTCGCCCACGCCCAGCGTCCAGACGGGCGCCTTCGGATCCACGTCGAGCCCGTACTTCCGGCTGAGTTCGGTCAGGTCTCGCTCGACCGAGGCGGTATCCAGCAGGATGCCCCGTTCCTGCTCGCCGAGCAGGACGTTTTCGGCCACGGTGAAGGGCTCCACGAGCATGAAATGCTGGTAGACCATGCCGATGCCGTGCCCGATGGCGTCGCGCGGGGATTTGAAGCGCACCTGCTGGCCGTCGATGGCCACGGCGCCGCTATCGGGGCGGTAGAGGCCTGCGAGAATCGACATCAGGGTCGACTTGCCAGCTCCGTTTTCCCCGATGAGCGCGTGCACCTCGCCCCAATCAGCGACGAAGGTGACATCGTTGTTGGCAATGGTTGGCCCGAAACGCTTCGAGATGTGACGCATCTCTATGGCAGGCGGGCGGGTTGCACGTGTCATGCGATGTCCCGGCGCGAAGGAGGGCCTTCATGGCCCGAGTGTGCGGCATCATACGGGAACAGCGCGGCCGAGGGGCCGCGCTGTTCCGGAATGTCCAGAATCGGAACGGTCAGGCGGGGATTTCGCCCTCGACGCCTTCGACCAACCACATCATGGAGAGCAGTTCCTCGGCCGTCATGGCGACGCCCGCGGCCACCTTCTCCTCGCCGGCATTGTCCTTGATCGGGCCGGTGAAGATGGTGAAGATGGTCTCCTCGCCACTCTTGAACTTGGCGATCTCCTCCTCGGCCATCGTCTTGACGTCGGCCGGGACCATTTCGCCGAACGGCGCGAGGTCGACGACGCCGTCCTTCCAGCCGCCCCAGTAGTCGTTGCTTTCCCAGGTTCCGTCGGCAATCGCCTGAGCGGCCATTTCATAGTAGGTCGCCCAGTCCCAGATCGCGCTGGTGAGGACGGCCTTCGGGGCCACGGCGCTCATGTCGGAGTTGTAGCCAACCGAGTAGGCGCCGCGGTCTTCGGCAGCCTGCTGCGGGCCGGGAGTGTCCTGGTGCTGGGCGATGACGTCCGCGCCCTCGTCGAGCAGGGCCTCGGCGGCCTGCCGCTCCTTCTGCGGATCGAACCAGGTGTTGGTCCAGACAACCTTGACCTTCGCGTCGGGGTTGGTCTTGCGGACGCCGAGCGTGAAGGAGTTGAGACCGCGAATGACCTCGGGGATCGGGAAGGCGGCGACGTACCCGAGCATGTTGCTCTTGGTCATCTTGCCCGCGACCATGCCGGCGACGTAACGCGGTTCCTCGATCTTGCCGAAGGCGGTCGAGACGTTGTCGGCGCGCTTGAACCCGGAGATGTGGATGAATTCCACGTCCGGGAAGTCCTTGGCGACATTGATCGTGGGATCCATGTAACCGAAGGAGGACGTGACGACGACGTTGGCGCCGTCCTGGGCGAACTGGCGGATGACGCGCTCGGCGTCCGCCGGGTTCTCGGGAACACTCTCCTGGAAGACGGTTTCGACATTCGGGAACGCCTCGGCCAGCTTCTGGCGGCCCTGGTCGTGCGCGAAGGTCCAGCCGCCGTCGCCCACCGGGCCGACGTAGACGAACGCGACCTTCAGCGGCTTGTCGCCGCCGGCGGCCGGGGTGGCATCCTGCGCAGCGGCGCCGCCGAAGCGGAGCAGCGAAACGCCGGGAGCCGCGAGCACCGAGAACGCGATAAGACCTCGTCGAGTAACTGCCACGAGTTCCTTCCTCCGTCTCACGAAACGCCTCAGCGGCATCGCCCATCTTCCCACGTTGGAAGCCGCATCATTTTAGACCAGAGTGAATGGTAGTTCGCTGACGTGGCATCGTGCGCTCCGCACAAACACCCGTCAGTCCCGATCGAAACGGATGTCCTTCGCGCCTTCCCAAAGCGTTTTGACTCCGAGTTCGCGCAGGTTTTCGGCGCCCTCGACGACCGTGAGGAAGTGATTTCCCGCGAGCATCCCCATCTTCGAGGCAAAGGCACAGGCTCCGTAGGGGAAGAGGATTTCGGTTTCGCTGTAGCCGCCGGGATAGAGCAGGATCTGGCCGGGCGCCGGATAACTGGTGGCGTTCTCGAAGCCGACGCCGAACTCGAAGTCGCCGAGCGGAATCCAGCAGGACTCGCCCGACCAGCGGACGTGGATGATCTTGTTCACGAATGGGAGTTTCTCGATGAACGCGGCGCAGGTCTTCGGCGCGGCCTCCTCTTCGAGCCGCGCCCGGAAGACGTAGTCGCCGCTGGTGATCTTCAGGAAGTTCTGGGGCACGTCGCGCTCCTTGTCGTGTCGCCGGGGCCGGCGGCCCCGCAGTCCGTTGCGGCAGATTGTAGGGCCGCCGATTCGTCCGCGAAGGGTCGTCAGTTGGTGGCCTCGGAGGCCATGAGCGCGGCCAGCACTCGCTCGGGGGTGAATGGCTGGCGATCGAGCCAGATGCCGGTCGCGTCGTGGATCGCGGCCGCCACCGCGGGAACGAAGGGGACGAGCGGCATCTCAGCCATGCCGCGCGCGCCGAATGGTCCTTCCGGGTCCGCCAATTCGAGCACGAGCGGCACGATCTCGTCCGGCATGTCCGGAGCGGTCGGCAGCAGGTAGGTGCTGAATCCGGGGGTGAGGATGCGGCCGTCCCGCGTCTTGAGTTCCTCCATAAGGGCGTAGCCGATGGCCTGCGCGAGGCAACCCTCGACTTGCCCCTCGACCTGCTGCATGTTGATCGCGCGGCCCACGTCGTGTGCCGAGATGACCCGCACCGGGCGGACATGGCCGGTGCGAAGGTCGATTTCCACCTCCACCGCCTGCGCGACGTAGCCGTAGCAGTAGTTCGGGATGCCCTCGCCGGTCTCCTCGGCGAGCGGGGTGGTCGCGGGCGGGCGGTACTGCACGGTGGCCGTCACCTGCCGGTCCTCGCTGTCGTGGTAGCGCACGAGCGCCTGTGCCGCTGCGTCGTGGACGGCCCGGCCAGCCATGAAGGTCAGGCGGGAGGCCGAGGCGCTGCCGGCGTTCGGGGCCTCGCTGCTGTCGTCGGTGACGAGTTCGACGAGGTCCGGGGCGAGCCCGAGCGTTTCGGCGGCGATCATTCGCATGGCGAGGTGGGCGCCCTGCCCGACGTCCGCCGCGCCGACGCGGAGGCGCGCGCCCTCCGGTTCGCCCCGGCCCCAGAGCTCGACCGTGGCGGTCGCCTGCTCGGGAAACCCGAAGGAGTAGCCGAGGTTCTTGTGCCCTGCCGCGTACCCGATGCCGCGACGGATCCACGGCGGGTCGGATTGCCGAGCCGTTTCGAGAGCCTTTTGCCATCCGCGCGCGGACAGCTCCGCCATGCAGGCGTCGAAGACCGGCACGGCGGAGACGCCCGGCGGCAACGGGTTCCGGGTTGGTTCGATGTCGCCTTCGCGATAGAGATTCTGGCGGCGAAACTCCGCCGGGTCCATGCCGATGGCGTGGGCGAGGCGGGTGACCATCACCTCGCTGGCGAAGCAGGCCTGCGGCGCGCCAAACCCGCGGAACGCGCCCGAGGGGATGTTGTTCGTATAGGCGACGCGGCCGAGAATGGAGATGTTCTCGACCGCATAGGAGCCGCTGGCGAAGAGGGTGGCGACTTTCGTCACCTCCTGCGAGGTGGAGGCGTAGGCGCCGCCGTCTGCCAGCACCTCGGCTTCTACGGCGGTGATCGTGCCGGTTTTCGTTGCCCCCCAGCGGCAGGAAATCTCGATGGGATGGCGCTTGTGGTGGCCGATGATGGATTCCTCGCGAGACCAGACCATGCCGACGGGCCGCTTCAGGACCCAGGCGGCGAGCCCGAGGACGTGCTGGATGCTCAGATCTTCCCGGCCGCCGAACGCGCCCCCGATGGCCGCGTACCGGATGACGACCTGATCCTGCTCCAGGCCGAGCATCTCCGCGATCTGCTTGCGGTCCTCGTGGAGCCACTGCCCCGCGGTTTCCACAATCAGGCGGTCGTGTTCGTCGACCCAGGCGACACCGGCCTCGGGTTGCAGGAAGGCGTGCTCCTGCCAGGTGGTGCTGAACGTGCCCGAGAGAATCACGTCGGCGGCGGCGAACCCGGCTCGGACATCGCCCTTGCGAATTGGCAGCTGGAAGAGCAGGTTCGTCCCGCGGGTGACGTGGACGAGCGGCGCGGCGGGGTCGAGCGCGGTCCGGGGATCGAAGACGGCGGGCAGGTCTTCATACTCGACGTGGACGAGCGCGGCGGCGGCTTCGGCGGCGGGCTCGGTCTCGGCGGCGACGATCGCGACCTTGTCTCCATGGAAGCGGACGACATCGGCGCACAGCACGGGCTGGTCGTGGTCGATCAGCCCGAAGGCGTTGAAGGGAACCTCCTTCGCGGTCAGCACGGCAACCACCCCCGGATGGGCGAGGGCGGCCGAAGCGTCGATCCCCCGGATTCGGGCGTGAGCGCGGCCGGCGAAGACGGTTTTCAGGTGCAGCATGCCGGGCCGGATGAGATCGGCCGGGTAACGGGCAGCGCCGGTCACCTTGCCGATGGCGTCATGCCGGGGCAGCGGCTGGCCGACGATGGAGGCGCGGGTCATGGATCAGTCCCTTCCGTTGCCGGTTGCCGCCGCCGCTTGCACGGCGTCGAAGATCTTGCGATACCCGGTGCATCGGCAGATGTTTCCACTGAGACCGGTGCGGATATGGTCGAGCGTGGGGTCGGCGCGTTCTTCCAGCAACTTCGCGCCCGCCATCACCATGCCGGGGATGCAGAAGCCGCATTGCACCGCGCCGCAGAAGACGAACGCCGCCTGCAACGGGTGGAGACCGTTCTCGAGCAACGAGGCCGTCCCGGCCAGTCCCTCGATGGTGACGACCTCCGCGCCGTGCGCCTGCGCCGCCGGGGTGAGACAGGACATGACGGCCTGCCCGTCGAGCCAGACGGTGCACGCGCCACATTCCCCCTCGCCGCAGCCCTCCTTCGCGCCGGTGAGGCCGGCGTCCTCGCGGAGGGCATCGAGCAGGGTCTTGCCGGCGGCGTTCGGGAGGGTGGCGCTGGCGCCGTTGATGGTCGTTTCGATGGTTCCCGAAAACGGCGCGCGCGCGGCGCGGGGCTGCCGCGCTCCGAGCAGGACTGGATCGGCTGGCACAGGCGATGGGACCCGTTCCGCGATCTGCCGAAGGGCGTCTGCGGTCAGGTTGGCGACGGTGGCGCGGCGGTAGTCGGCGCTGCCGCGAACGTCGGTGATCGGGGAAATGGCGGCGGCGGCGATGCGCCCGGCCTCCCGGCAGACATCGTTATCGAGACGCTTGCCGGCGACGAACGCCTCGGCCCCGGAAATGCGGACGATGGTCGGCGCGACCGACCCAAGCGCGATCCGGGCGTCGCGGACCGTGTCGCCGTCGAAGGCCGCGACGACTGCGACGTTGACGACCGAGATCGCCTGCGCGCGCCGCAGGCCCAGCTTGAGGAAACGCCCGCGCTCGTCGCGCGCCATCGCCGGGACCCGGATCTCGCGGATCAATTCGTCCGGGGCGAGGGCGGTTTTGCGGACGCCGAGGTAGAAGTCGGAGAGGGACAGTTCCCGCTCGCCCCGAACGCTGGCCAGCACCACCGATGCGCCAAGAGCAACCAGCGAGGTGATGGTGTCGTTCGCGGGGGAGGCGGTGGCGAGGTTGCCCGCGACGGTGGCGCGGGTGCGCAATTGCGGCGCGCCGACCTCCCAGCATGCCTCGGCAAGCGGCGCGGCATGTTCGCGGCAGAGGGACGATGCCGAGACGTCGTTGTGGGTGACGAGCGCGCCGAGACGGATCGTGGTCCCGTCGAGCGTGATGGCGTCCAGTTCCGGCACGCGGGTGAGGTCGATCACCGTTTCGCTGCGCCGCACGCCGCGCGAGAACTCGACCACGAGGTCCGTTCCGCCGGCAACGGGACGGGCGTCCGGGTTGGCGGCGCGCAACTGCAACGCTTCGTCGAGGGTCGTAGGCTGGTGAAGGGTATGCCACAGCATCAGGTATTACGCTCCAGACGCGGGGTGGAAGCCCGGGAACGGCTCCGGGGCCGGATGGATCGGGTTCAGCGCGGGGCTGGCGTCAGCAGTACGCCTCCCGCGCCGGTCACGGGCGCGCCGTCACGCCAGATGGTCTCTCCGCGCCTGAGGGTCTGGACCGGCTTCCCGCGGAGCGCCCGGCCGACGTAGGGATTCTGCCGGTGTCGATCCTGCTGATCATCGACGCCGAGCATCCATTCCGCGTCGAGCTCGACGAGCGCGATGTCGGCATCGAAGCCAATGGCAATCCTGCCCTTCCCGGGGAGCCGGAAGCGGGCAGCAGGCGCGTCGGCGGCAATTGCCGCAATGCGGGATGGATTCAACCCGCGCTCGTGAACGCCGCCGGTGAGGAGCAGAGGCAGCGTCGACTGGACACCGGAGATGCCGCCCCAGATCGCGAACGCGTCATCGCCCATCTTGAGCGATGGATCGGAGGGGGAGTGGTCGGAGGCGACGATCTGGATTCCTCCGGCGGCAATGGCGGCCCAGAGCCGATCCCGTTGGCTGGCGTCGCGCAGGGGCGGGGCGCACTTGGCGACGGCGCCCAGCCTCTCGAGATCGGCGTCGGTCAACGTCAGGTAATGCGGGCCGGTCTCGGCGGTCACGTCGACGCCCCGCGCGATCGCGTCGGCGATGACGGCAGCCCCCTCGCCGCTGGAGACGTGGACGACATGGAGCGCGCACCCGGCAGCCTCGGCAAGGTGGATCGCGCGGGCGATGGCCTCGGTTTCCGCGATCACCGGGCGGGAGGCGACCCAGTCGGCCCAACCCGACCGGCCAGCGGCGCGGAATCTGGCTCCCAGCGCGCCGGTGATCGCGTCGTTCTCGGCGTGGACCGCGACGGGGAGACCGAGCCGGGCGGCGGCGGTCATGCCGTCCCAGAGGGTCGCGTCGTCGGCTGCCCGGAACTCCTCGATGCCGCTGTTGCTCATGAAGGCCTTGAACCCGATGACACCTGCCTCGGCCAACTCGTCGAGATGGGGAAGACTGTCCGGTGTGAGGCCGCCCCAGAGGGCGAAATCGACCACCGAACCGGCCTCCGCCGCCCGGACCTTGTCGTGAAACGCAGCAGCGTTCAGCACCGGCGGCGAGGAGTTGAGGGGCATGTCGATTGCGGACGTGCCACCACCCGCGGCAAGGGCGCGGCTGCCGGAAGCCCACCCTTCCCAGTGCGTGCGACCGGGTTCGTTGAAGTGGACATGGCTGTCGACGACCCCGGGGAACGCGTGCAGGCCTGATGCGTCGATGGTCTCGACGGCTGCTCCGGAAAGGTCCGGGGCGATGGCGACGATGCGTCCCTGCTCGATGGCGATGTCGGCTTGCCGCACCCCGGAATCGTCCACGAGAGCGGCGTTTCGGATGATGAGATCGTGTCGCGGCATCGCGGCGGGTCCTTCACTGGGTCATGATGTCTGGACGGTGAGTCTACGGCAGGTGAGCCGGCCTCGTCTGCGGCGTGGAGACCGATTGACAGGTTCCAGCGAGGCCGCCGACGGCGGACGCGAGCGCGACATAGGCGGCAGTCACGTCGTGTTCCGTCACCGCCTCGGCGGGATTGTGGCTGACGCCACCTTCGCAGCGAATGAAGAGCATCGCGACCGGGCAGGCGTTGGCCATCATGACCGCATCGTGGCCCGCGCCGCTGGGCAGGCGGTGGACGGGGTGGCCGCCAGCGGCGATCCCGGCGGCGAGGGCAGCGCTCAGGCCCGGATCCATCGGGACAGCGGGATTGGACTGGATCTCCTGCCAGGCGAACCCGAGGCTCCGGTTGTCCGCAATCGCGCGAGCCGTCTCTTCGAGCATGGCGACCGCCCGCTCGCGCACCGGGTCCTCCGGCGAGCGCACGTCGAGGGTGAGGCGGGTCTCGCCGGGAATGACGTTGCTCGCGCCGGGAAGGACCCGCAGATCGCCAACGGTCGCGAGCAGGCCCTCCGTTTCGCGCGCCAGCGTCTCGGCCGCGAGCACGAACTCGCTCGCGGCGGCGAGGGCATCTCGCCGGAGTTGCATCGCGACCGTCCCCGCGTGGCCTGCCGTTCCGGAGAAACCGAGCGCGATTCTGGTCTGCCCCGCGATCGCGGAAACGACGGCCAGCGGTGCATCGAGGATCTCGAGCATCGGGCCCTGTTCGATGTGGGCCTCGATGTAGCCGAGCAGGTTTCCCGGGGCAGTGCATTGCGCGAGCGAACCGGGATCGCCGCCGAGGGCGCGGCAGGCATCGGCAAGGGTGATGCCGTCCGGGTCGGCAGCCTCGAGCAGGACGGGATCGAAACACCCGGCGAGGGCGCGGCTGCCGAGGTAGGTGGTGTGAAAGCGCAATCCTTCCTCGTCGGAGAAGGCCACAACGTCGAGATGGAAGGGCAGCGGTTCGGCCGGAACGAGGTGTTCGGCGACCGCCAGGGCGAGCAGTACCCCGAGCGGCCCATCGTACCGGCCGGCATCGCGCACGCTGTCGATGTGGCTTCCGAGGATGAGGACCGGGGCGTCCGCGTCGGAGGCGGGGCGGCGGCCGATGAGGTTGCCCGCCGCGTCGCGCCGGGTTTCGAGCCCTGCGGCGGTCATCCAGGCATCCGCGAGGGCGATCGCTTCGGCAAGGGCGGGAGAGCCATAACCGCGGGTGATCCGGCCCGATTCCTCGGTACACGCCGCGAGGGCGTCGCACTGGTCGAGGATGGTCCGGGCGATGGCCGCGGGCGAGGAATCCGCGTGCGAAGGCGTCACGGGATCACGAACCGCGGTAGGTGGAGTAGGCCCACGGGGAGCAGAGCAGGGGGACATGGTAATGGGCGTCGGGGTCGGGGATGCCGAAGCGAATCGGAATCGTGTCGAGGAATGGCGGGTCTCCGGTCACGGTTCCCATGCGCGCCCAGTAATCGCCGGCGTGGAAGGTCAGTTCAAAGGTTCCGCGCTCGAGGTCGTCTCCTGCGAGCAGCGGGCCGTCGGTCCGCCCGTCCGCGTTGGTGATGACGCGGGCCAGCAACTCCCGCGACCCGTCCGGACCAATCCGGACGAGATCGATGACCATCCCCGCGGCGGGGCGGCCGTTGGCTGTGTCGAGCACGTGGGTTGAGAGGCGGCCGGGCATCGCGGCGTTACCGGCTCATCTTGAGGTAGATGTTGCCGAAGGCCGGGAACGGATCGCTGTAGACCTTCGCACCGTCCTCGCGCTCGCCAAAGGGATCGCGGGTGCGGTTGGTGGCGGTGAACTCGACCTCCGAGAGTTGCGGGAAGCGCTCCAACATGCGGGCGCCCATCTCGTAAATGAGTTGCTGGATCGATTCGCTGACGAGGTCGGCAAAGACCACCGCGCAGATGTCGCGGATCTGCTCCGAGGGAACGAAGCGCGAGACGTCGTCGCCCGTCATGTCGGCCGGATTGGCATAGCGCCAGCCGACTTCCATGAAGGTGTAGAGCGGGCGGTCCTTGCGCTCGGGCAGGGTGGTGTAGCCGTCGCGAACGAAGGCGGTGAAGGCGGACCCGGTCAGCTTCATCAGGTGAACATCGCGCCGCCAACACTGGTGGTCGGTGATTGCGAGCGTGTTGTCGTCATCGCGGTGGAGGCGGACGGTCGCCTCCCCGTAGTCGCCCCGGCGGCTGTCGTGGAGGTTGCCGCTGCCAGCGAACCCGCCCTCGCCGGGCACGACGTAGCCGGTGAAGGGAATCTCCCGGCCCGTTATCCGGAGGTCGTGCAACTGGGAGTATTCGTTGGCGAAGCGCGCGCCAAGGAAGGCGCAGAGACCCTCGAGGGTAGCCCCATCGTAGGCAAGGGATTCGCGGATCACGAAGTTCTTCATGCTGTCCGTGGCGACGACCATCGAGTTGTCGCCGATGGTGTAGGAGGGCAGGAAGTCGTCGCCATACACCTCCACGTCGATTTCAGCGGCGAGCAGGTCGTTGCCGCGTCCGGTGAAGGACGATTCAGGGATGGCGCGGACGCCCGCGAGCGGTGTGGCCTTCGTGCGGTAGACGGGAACCCGGCGCTTTCCGTAACTGATTTCGAACTGCATGGCCCTGTCCCTGCTGCTGATCGAGGCGAACGCAGCGCCTCCCGTTCCCGTCATGCCGGGTCGTCCCGGCGGCATGATCGCCGCACCCTCGCGACGTGGCGCAGAGTGTCGCCGGATTCCGGCGGATTGTGAAGAGGGGCGGCGTCCGGTTCGCCCGGATCGGCAACGATCGGTGGAGTCCGTCAGACGCGGAACTGACGACCGGGCGCCACACGGTTCGTTGCGGATCAGGCGGGGTCGGGCGGGATGAGATCGGCGAGCCGGTGCCAGGCGATCCGCTCGATCTCGCCGATGGCGGTTGCGATCTCCTGCTCCGGGGTATTGCCAAGGCGGCGCTCGAATCCGGCGAGGATCGCCGCTTTCCTGTTTTCGCGGGCGCAGATGACGAAGGGGAAGCCGAACCGCTCGCGGTAGGCGGCGTTCGCCGCCGAGAATCGGGCGATTTCATCGGCGGTGAGCGCGCCGTGGTCGAGACCGGCCGCGCGCTGTTCGGCGGTGGATTCCCGGGTGAGGGTGCCGGCGAGCGCGGCCCGGCCGACGAGATCGGGGTGGGCGCGGATCAGGTCGAGCTTTGCCTGCTCCGGGGCAGCCCGGATGACCGCGCACATCGCCGCGTGGAGGGTGGAAAGATCGGCCCAGGGACGAGCTTCCCAGGCGGCCGCGGCGATCCACGGAGAGTGTTCGAAGATGCCGCCGAAGCGCTCGACGAATGGTTCACGGTCGAGCTCGTTGACATCCGAGATGGAGAGCGTCTGCATGGCGGACTCGCGGCGGCTCCCGACCCACGCGAAGCGGAGGGGCAGGAGCCGCCTGGGGGCGATCGCTACCCGAGCAGCGGGTAGGCCGGGAGCGTGAGGAAGGTCTCGAAGCCCTCGCCGAGGACGAGTTCGTCGAGAATCACCGCGGCGTCGCCGAGGCGACCGGTGGCGGTCCCGCCGAGTTTGGCGAGTTCGTCCTCGCGAATGGTCCGGTAGAGGTCCGCGGTGATCGGCGTGCCGTCCGCGAGGGTGGCGCCGTTGCGGATCCATTGCCACAGCTGGGCGCGGGAAATCTCGGCGGTGGCGGCGTCCTCCATGAGGTTGAAGATGGCCGCCGCGCCGATGCCGCGCAGCCAATTGTCGATGTACTGCAGGGCGACGGAGATGTTCATCCGCACCCCCGACTCGGTGATCACGCCACCGGGCACGCGGAAGTCGACAAGTTCCGCCGCCTCGACGGCCACGTCGTCGCGCTGTCGGTGCTTCTGGTTCGCCTTCTCCTGCAGCACGGCGTCGAAGGCCTCGATGGCGACCGGCACGAGACCCGGGTGGGCGACCCATGTTCCGTCGTAACCGTCGCCGGATTCGCGGGTCTTGTCCTCGCGGACCTTCGCGAAGGCGGTCTCGTTGACTTCCGCGTCGCGGCGGGAGGGGATGAAGGCCGACATGCCGCCGATGGCGTGAGCGCCGCGCTTGTGGCAGGTCTTGACGAGCAGCAGCGCGTAGGCGCGCATGAAGGGAACGGTCATGGTGATCTGCGCCCGGTCGGGAAGGACCATGTCCGGTCGGGCGCGGAAGGTCTTGATGGCGCTGAAGATGTAGTCCCAGCGGCCGGCATTGAGACCGGCGGCATGGTCGCGGAGTTCGTAGAGGATTTCCTCCATTTCGAACGCGGCCGGGAGGGTCTCGATGAGGACCGTGGCGCGGACGGAGCCGTGCGGGATGCCGAGGTCCTCCTGCGCCTGGGTGAAGACCCGGTTCCAGAGGCGCGCCTCGAGATGGGACTGCAGCTTCGGCAGGTAGAAGTAGGGTCCGGAACCGCGCTTCAGCAGTTCGGCGGCGTTGTGGAAGAAGTAAAGGCCGAAGTCAACGAGGCTGCCGGACGCTTCCTCGCCATCGATGATGATGTGCGACTCGGGCAGGTGCCAGCCGCGCGGGCGGACAACGAGCGTGGCGGTCGTTTCACCCAGCTCGTACCGCTTGCCATCCGGGTTCGCGAATGAGATTTCGCGGCGCACGGCGTCACGCAGGTTCAGCTGGCCGTCGACGACGTTGAACCAGGTCGGGGAACTGGCGTCCTCGAGGTCGGCCATGAAGACCTTTGCGCCGGAGTTGAGGGCGTTGATGACCATCTTCCGGTCGCAGGGGCCGGTGATTTCCACGCGGCGGTCGCTGAGGTCGGCCGGGGCGGGGGCAACCTGCCACTCGCCGTCGCGGACGGCGGCGGTCTCCGGCCAGAAGCCGAGATTCGCGCCCGCGTCGATCGCCGACTGCCGGTCCTCGCGCCCGGCGAGGAGTTGCTTGCGAATCGGGTTGAACCGGCGGTGCAGGCCCGCCACGAAGGCGAGCGCCTCCGGGGTCAGGATCTGCTCGAAGCCGGGGTGCATTTCGCCGCGAATTTCGATGCCGCTGTCCATCGTGCCTCCGTGGGCCGCGCCCGGGCCTCGGTGCGCGGACGCCTCATTCGATTTCCAATCGGGACCCTGCGCGAATGGTAGCGCGGGGAGGCATCCCGCGGGATGCCCTGCGCCGCGCGATCGCCAGCGGGCGGCTCGGGTGGCCCGGCGGCGGCGGCCCCCGGCGGTTTTCTGCCGCGAACGAGGAACGCTCCGGCGCGGCGAATGCCGGGCCGGAGCGCGGGGTGGGGGGCACTCCCGAGGTGGCGTCAGGGAAGATAGTTGAACGGGTTGTACGTGACGCCGAGGTACTCGACCATGAAGTGGAGATGGGAGCCGGTGGAATTGCCGCTGC
>CAIPGK010000455.1 GCA_903864575.1 uncultured Chloroflexota bacterium | reverse complement strand
GCGAGGCCGGAGATCTCGGTCATGTTCTCCGCCGCGCCGAAGCGGCCCTGGTAGGTCCACGTGCCGCAGGCGCCGGCGAAGCAGATGTCGCTGCCGGTGCAGACCGCGCAGGCGCCGCCAGCGGTCCCGCAGGAAGCGGTGGTCTGGGAATTGGCGGCAGACTGGCAGACATCGTTCAGACAGCAGCCGTAGGGGCAGGTGGCGGCGGTGCAGGCGGGACCGACCGGTTCCTTCGTGCAGATGCCGTTCGTGCAGGTTCCCTTGCCGCAGCAGAGCTGGCCCGCGGAACACTCCTTGCCGACGGCAACGCAGCGGCAGCGGCCGGCCTTGCCCTTCTTGCCCGGCTTGCAGTAGCCGGTGCAGCACTCCTTGTCCTTCATGCACTTGTTGTCGGAGGCCTTCGGGCCGCAGGGGCCAGCGGCGCCGGGCGCGCCATTGCCATGACCGCTGCCGCGCTGCTGGTGGCCGGGTTTGGCGTCGGCTTCATCGGCAGCGGCGGCGGCGATGGGCAATGCGGCGGCGAGTGCGCGGAGACCGGCGCGGCGGGTGAGGCCCTCGCCGAGCAGACGCACGACGTTTCTGATCTGATGATCCATCCGTAGCGCTCCCGGGCTCTGCCGGAGGCCGATGCCGGCATCCGCTGCCGGCAGTGCGCCCCCACGCGGTGGAAGTGTTCCCCGTTCGCTGGGGGTGGGACCATCGTGGTGACCCATGACTGGCACATGGGTGAGCCATGAGTTGCGCATGGGAGGGAGTGGCGCGGTCGGCGGGAAGGGGGGATCATATGGGCCACGGGACCACGTCAAGGGATGAGCATGGCGCGGCGATCAACCAGTGGCACGAACGGGCTCAGCGTGTTCGGCGCCCTGCTGCGCGAGCGCAGGACGCGGCTGGGGTTGACCCAGGCCGCGCTGTCCGAGCGCTCCGGGGTTGCCACCGTGACGAACAGCGATCTCGAGCGCGGGGTGTGGCGCGCGCCACGGGCGGACACCGCGCTGCTGCTGGCGGATGCGCTGGAGCTTTCGCCGGACGAGCGGGTGGACTTCTTCCGGGTGATCGCGCAGGAGCGGCCCCGGGGCGCGTTCCGGGACACGACGGAGGGTGACGGCGCCGGCACGGAGCCGGATGGGAACGTGACGCCAGGGTTGGCGCTGGCGCTGGCGCTGACGCCGATGCCGGGGTCGTTGCCGCGGCGGCTGGGGCCGCTGCTGGGGCGGGAAGCGGAGACCGCGCTGCTGGCGGGGTGGGTCGGGCGGCTGGCGACGCTGACCGGACCCGGCGGGGTGGGCAAGACGCGACTGGCGCTCGATCACGCCTGGCGGGCGGCGGATGCCGGGGCGGATGTGGTGTGGGTCGGAGCGGAGGCGATCGAGCGCCCGGAGGACCTGCTGCCGGCCATCGCGCGGGCAGCGGGCGCGTCGCCGGATGGCGGAGATCCGGGAGACCGCGCGGCGGAGGCCCTGCGCGGCCGGGTGGTGCTGCTTGCGCTCGACAATCTGGAGCATCTGCTTGAAGCCGCGCCGGACATTTCCGTGTTGCTCGAGCGCGCGCCGGGAGTGCGCGCGCTGGTGACCAGCCGGGAGGCGCTGCGGATCGACGGGGAGCGCGTGCTGCCGGTTGCGCCGCTGGCGCTGCCGGAGCGGGGCCTGGCGGGAGGGGCATTGCTGGCCAATCCGTCGGTTGCGCTCTTCCTGCGGCAGCCGGAGGGCGAGCCGGAGAGCGCGGTGACCGGTCCCGATGATCTGGCGGCGGTGGCGCGGATCGTGACGATGCTCGACGGGCTGCCGCTGGCGATCGAACTGGCCGCCGCGCACCGCGACGAACTCGCTGCCGGGGCGATCGCGGCGATGCTGGACCATGCCGGGCTTCGCGCGCTGGAGGGCGGGCGGCGGGATGGCCCGGCGCGGTTCCGGACCATGGAGGCGGCGATCGGCTGGAGCGCGGATCGGCTTTCCCCCGACGGGCAACGGCTGCTGAGCCTGCTCGGGCTGTTCCGGGGAGGGTTCACCCCGGATGCGGCGGCGGGCGTGGCGGCGCTGGCGGATGAGCCGGGGCTGGTGGCGGAATTGCCGGCGCTGGCACGGTCGAGCCTCGTGCGGGGCAGCGCCGGCGCGGGAGGCAGGATGTCGCTCCTGGAGCCGGTCCGGCTCTTCGCGGACGCGCGGCTGTGGAATCACGGGTGGCGGGAGGCGGCACGGCGGGCGCACGCGGCGTGGTTTCACGCACATGCGGCGCGGCTGGCGGCGGAGGTGCTGGGGCCGTCGCCGCTGACGGCGCTCGACGCGCTCGAGGCGGACCTGGCGAACATCCGGGCCGCGGTGGCCGCGTCGGCGGCGTTGGGCGATCCGGAGCAGGCGCTGCGGACGGCGGGCGCGTTGCGGAGGTTCTGGGAGTATCGCGGGTATCTGACGGAGGGAAGGGCGACGCTGGCGACCGCCATTGCCGCCGCGCCGGGTGGGCCGGGTGGGCCATCCGACGCGTTGCTGCAGGCGATCTACACCGAGGGCTACCTGGCCGTGCTGCAGGGCGATGACCGCGCGGTGGCGGCGGCGATTCCGCGGCTGGAAGCGGCTGCCGCCGCCGCCGGGTCGGCGGAGTATGCCGCGCGCGCGTGTCATCTGGCGTGGAGCAGGACGCGGTTCGCCGTGCAGGATCGGGCGGCCACACCGGGCGGGGGGGCGAGCGATGTGGATGCGGCGGCGGAGGCGGTGCTCCGGCGAGGGCTGGCGTTGCTGGCGGGGGGAGATGCGCGCGAGGGGATCGATTCGGCCGGGTGGGCGCTGACCCTGCTGCTCGGGGTGGAGTTGCAGGAGCGGGGGGAGTCCGAAGCGGCCCTGCCGCTGCTGGAGCGGGCGCTGGCGGCGGTGGTGGAGGCGGGGTGCGTGATCGACCAGCCGGTGCCGATGACGAGGCTGGGGCTGGCCCTGCTGGATCTGGGGCGGATCGCGGAGGGCCGGGACTGCTGCGCGGCGGCGGCGGCGATCGCGCAGCGCCTCGACCTGTGGGGGATGGCGCACATTCCGCTGCTGGGATGGGCGCGGGCGGAGTCGCTGGCGGGAACGGCCGAGGCGCTGGAGCGGGCGGCGCGGTGCTTCGGGGCGATCGAGGCGCTGCTGGAGCGGCGCGGGCTCCGGGTCCATGACGGGCGGTCGGACGACTATGGCCGGTACTGGAACGCGGCGCTGGCCGACAGCATGGCGCGGCTGGAGACCGGTCTGGGCGCGGCGTGGGCGGCAGCGCTGCGGCAGGAGGGCCGGGCGTTGACGCTCGGCGAGGCGATGGCGCTCATTCCCGGCGCGGTGATGGGGGACTGATTGGCCCCAGTCCCAGCCCTTCTCCCATTTCAATGGGAGGAGGGCTTTTTGTGCTGGTGTCGCGGTGACAGCGCGGTTGCCGAATCCTGTAGCGCGGTCGACCTGTGCCGCGTCATCCCGACGAAGGCGGGATCTCCTCTCCCACCGTCGGGATGACGACATGAGCTGCGGAAACGGCTGTGATTGAGGGCCTTCCGGTCAGCCGGTCATGGCGCGGATGGCGGTGGCGGTGGCGGGGATGCGGTTCTCGACGGTGCGGCAATTGTCGGAACGGCAGGTGGACAGGGCATCGAGGGCGGCGCGGAGGGTGGCGCGGGCCGGTTCGGGGAGGCTGGGCCAGAGGTTGGCGAGTTGGGCGGGGTCTTCCCCGAGGTCGTAGAACTCCTCCTCGCCGGTGCGGAGGGTGCGGATGCAGGACCAGTCCGCGCCGCGGAGGGCGAATGCGCCGCCGCCGCCGTCGATGTCGTCGGGGCCGTCGGCGTCCCGTGGGGCGGGGGTGGCGGCGGGGGAGGAGCGGGAGGAGCGGGGAGCGGATCGGCGGGGTTCGAGGCCGAAGCGGGCAAAGCATGCGCCGCGCCAGGCGCGCGGCTCGGGGCCGGTGAGGGCGGCGGCGAAGGAGCGGCCGTCGATGCCTGCGTAGGGGGAGCGGGCGAGGTCGAGGAGGGTGGGCAGGAGGTCGACGCCGCTGACGAGGAGGTTGCTGGTTCCGCGACGGACGCCGGGGCCGCGGACGATCAGGGGGACGCAGATGCCCTCATCGTAGAGGGCGCCCTTGCCGCTGGGGATGCGGTGCTCGCCGTAGAAGAAGCCGTTGTCCGAGGTGAAGAAGAGCCAGGTGTTGTCGAGCTGGCCGGAGGTCTGGAGGGACGCGAGGAGGGAGCGGACGAGATCGGCGACGGCGAGCATGGTCTGGTACTGCTCGCGGAAGCGGAGATCGGAGCGGCGCCGGCCGCCGCCGCTGATGCGGGGCAGGCGGCGGACCCAGCGTGGCTTGTCGGAGACATCGGGTTCGTCGATCGCCGCGGTGGCGGGGCCGGTGACCTCTGCGCCGAGGCTTGCGTGGCGCGCGGCGGGGATGGCGGGCAGGTGGGGCGCGTGGGGGGCAAGATAGAGGAAGAACGGCTTGCCCTGCGCACTGGCGACGAACTGGTTGGCGACGGAGGAGTACCAGTCGGTTTCGTAGTCGCCCGGGCTGTTGGCGACATTCCGTGTGGCGAGCGCGCCGCCGTCGTTGACGACGTACTCGGTGTACTTGCCGCCGCCGGCCCAGGCGTGCCAGACATCCCAGCCGGCGGGAAGGCGGGTGGGGGTGGCGGTTTCGTACTCGTTGAGGTACTTGCCGACAAGGGCGGTGCGGTAGCCGGCGAATTGCATGCGGAGGCCGAGCGATGAGAGTTCGCCGCCGTTTCGGATGAACGCCTGGACCCCGCCGTCGGGCGGGGTGTTGATGAGGACGCCGTGGTTCTGGGGATAGCGGCCGGAGAGGAGGGAGGCGCGGGCCGGGGCGCAGGAGGGAACGGGGGAGATGGCGTTCGTGAAGCGGAGGCCGCCCGATTCGAGATCGCGGCGCAGGGGGGCGATGCGGTCGTAGAGCGAGACGGCGAGGTCGTCGCAGACGATGAGGATGATGTTGGGCTTTGGTCCGGGCCGGGTGGCTGTTGTGGCGGTGGCGGTGGCGGTGGCGGGAGTGCCCGTGAAGCCGGCGAGACCGGCAAGGCTGGCCACGCCCGCGGCGAGGCGGCGGCGGCTGATGGGGGAACTGAATTGGCGCAGGGATCGCCAGGCGCGCGCGGCGCGGCGGAGATCGGTCATTGGTCGGTGTCCCGCGTCCGCCCTTCCGGGCTGCGGAACGGCGCGTCGCCGTCCGCGGATAGTGTAGTGGGAGTCGGCGCGGGGTGGCGCGGCGCGAGGCGGCGGGATGAGGCGAAGGCCCCATCCCGCCGCGAGGAGCACGGGGGTGGATCAGCAGGCGATCAGACGCCGCATTGCTTGCTGCCGGGTTCGAGGGTGGCGCTCTTGCAGTTGTCCGGCGTGTTGTTGATGATGGATGCGCCGCCCTGGATGTCGAGCCCGACGTTGTAAACGCCCGCGCCGCCGCTGGATGCGGTGGCGTGGCCCACGGTGTTGCGGGTGATGAGGGCGTTGCCGTCCATCAGGATCAGGAAGTCGCTGTTCCGATCGGAGTAGACGCCGCAGCCGTAGGTGTCGTCCGACAGGTTGGCGTTGTTGTCGGCGATCAGGGCGTTGTCGTGCATGATGAGGCTGTAGGTGGCGGCGCTGCTCTTGTAGTAGAAACTCGTTCCGCCGCCGCTGCTGGCCAGCGACGAGTTGAAGACGATGCTGGCGTTGCCGGACATGGTGAGCACGGGAGGAGTGTCCCCACCTTCGGCCCAGAAGGCGCCGCCGGTCCCCTCGGCGCGATTGTAGGAAATCTCGGCGTTGCCGCTCATTTCGGCGGAAAGGATCCCGATGGCGACGCCGCCGCCGGAACTGGCCGCATAGTTCCGGGTGACCTTCGCGTTTTCCTGGAGGTAGACGAAGCAGCCGTCGTAGCTGTCGAAGCCAATACCGCCGCCATAGCCGCTGGTGTAGTTGTCGGAGATCTCGGCGTCTCCGCGCACGGTCAGGTTCAGCGCCCCATCCTGCGGAAAGACACCGATGCCCCCGCCATAGGAGGTAGCGATCCAGTTGCAGCCGGTGATCTTCGTCGTTCCCTCGATGATGAGGTTCGTGTAGGCGGTGATGCCGCCCGTGCCGACCGTCGGGGCGGTGATCGGGGAAGGATCGCCCGCGAGGGGGGTTCCGCTGCCGGTGATGGTGAGGTTGCGAATGGTGACGGTCATGTGGGGGGCGGTGTCGGAGGAGGTTCCGAGGACGAGCGTGCGGGAGTCGTCCGTCGCGTTGACGAGGGTGACGATGGCCCCGTTGCAGTTGGTGAGGGTGAGGTCCATGTTGGGAACGGTGAGGTCCTCGGCGTAGGTTCCGGCATCGATGTGGATGGTGTCGCCGGCGGCGGCGGCATCGATGGCGGCCTGCACGGTGGTGTAGGGGCAGCCGCTGGCGCAGACCTGGCAGGTTTCCAGGGACTTGCCGCAGATGCCGTTGTTGCAGCCGCCGTGGCAGCAGGTCTGGGAGGGCTTGCAGGGCTGCCCCTTGCGGATGCATCGGCAGCGGCCCTTGCCGTCCTTGTTCTTGAGGCCCTTCTGGCAGTAGCCGGTGCAGCACTGCTTGTCTTTCGTGCAGAGGTTGTCCTTGCGGGAGCCGTTGCCGCAGGGGCCTTCCGGTTTGGCGACCCGCTTGCGGTCCGGTGAGGACTTGGCGCTCGCCTCGGCGACGGTTGCGGTTGCGGCGGCGAGGCCGAGGGCCGCGCCGAGCGCGGAAGCGAGCCCGCGGCGGCGGGTGGTTGCGCCGCCGAGGAGTTTGGCGATGCGGTCGAACGAGGCGTGATCCATGATGCCGGGAACCCTCCTGTGAGCTGATGGATGCGTTCGCGAGCGACGCGGCGCGGCTGTCCAGCTCCGGACGCGGCGCCGGTCCGACGAGTGCGGGCGCGGGCGCACGATGTGCCTTTGATAGCGACAGTGTACGCGTGAATGCCTGTGATTGGGCGAAACATGGGCCATATTTGGGCCATGTGCGACGGCGGCATGGGCCATGGTGGCTGGCGAGCCGGCGGTGGCGCGGGGAGCACGGAAACGGGCCGGAGCGCGTGCTCCGGCCCGTTCACATGGGTGACGATCGATGCGGTGACCGGGATCAGCGGGGGGTCAGGCGACGCCGCATTGCTTGCTGCCGGGGTCGTAGACGACGTTCTCGCAGTTGCCGGGCGAGTTGTCGATGATCGCCGCGTTGTCCCGGATGTCCAGGACTATTTCGTAGACGCCGCCGCCGTCGGCGCCGGTCGCGCCGACCACGGTGTTGCGGGTGATCCGGGC
>CAIPGK010000454.1 GCA_903864575.1 uncultured Chloroflexota bacterium | reverse complement strand
GTCTCGGCGCCCTGCGGATTCCGGCGACGAGCACGTCCAGAGACGATTCCAGATGGATCATATGAACGAACTCCTGCCTATCCATGCGGCATTCGCCGATTGGGCGGCGCGAGCGCCGGAACGGCCAGTCCTGCATAGCCCCGGAGCTGGCACGTTCACCTGCGCAGACCTTGCGATGGAGGAAGCCGTGCTTTGCGGCAAGCAGCGGGACCTCGGGATCGGGCGCGTTGACCGGGTCGCGTTCACCGCCGGGCCCGACGCGCGCCGCGCCGCGCTGGTGCTTGCGTTCCGGGCGCGGCGGTCGCCGCGCCGTTGTGGCCCGCGACGCTAGCGCCGGAACTGGAGATGGCGCTGCTCCGTCTGCGGCCTGCCGCGGTGATTGCCCGGGCAGGCGAGTCGATCGCGAGTGTCGCGGAGGCGCTCGGCATTCCCGTGCTGGCGATCGAGCCGGCGCCGGGTGATTCGTTTCGCTACTGACTTTCAGGGGCCCCGGTTGGGCCACCGTCCCGGGACGGCGAACCAGGATTGGATGACATCGGCGCCATCCTCGCCCGCTGAGGTGGAGCGCCTTACCGGGAAGATCGGGCGGCGCGTGGAGCGATGGTGATTTCGCCGTCGGGGAAGACCGCCCGCAGTTCGAGCCTGCCGCCGAGGGCGGCGACATATTCACGGAGGGTGGAGAGGTAAAGGTTCTCCTCATGCTCGATGCGGGAGACGTTCGCCTGCGACACGCCAAGCGCCGCGGCCACCTCTTGCTGGGTTGCGCCTGCCTGTTCTCGCAGTTCGGCGAGGGCAATCGTCTCGTTCATCGCGGCTTTGTACGCTTCGATTCGCGCCGCGCGAACCGGATCTCGCCGTGCCTCCTCCAGGAGTTCGTTGAAATCATGGGTATGGCTCATTCCTTCCTCCTTTCGCGATCAATTCGACGGAGGTGCTCATCAAACAGCTGGTCGGCAACAGGAACATTGCGGTCATTCCAGCGTTGCCATGCGCCGGATTTGTCTCCGCCGAGAAGCAGGATGGCTGCCCGGAGTGGGTCGAATGCAAAAAGCACCCGGATGGGTGAAGCCGGGGGCCGAAGTTCCTTCATGTTGCCGTGCCGGGAAGAGGAAATCGTGTCGACCAGCGGGCGACCGAGCGTCGGACCGCGTTCCGAGAGAATCTCGATGGCAGCCAGCACCAGATTCTGCTCGGCCACGTCGAGCGTGGCCAGCCATTCGCCGAACTGCTGGGTGTATTCAGTCCGCCACGCCAAAGCCGAGATATAACTCAACCATTATGTTTTCGGCTCCTGTTCCGGGGCGATTGTCGATTGTCCTCTCGTGATCCTGACGAATGACGAATCCTGGAGGCGCGCAGGGGCGGGCGGAATCGCTCCTTCGTCAAGATGACGAAACGTCTGGATACCGCTTGAAGCGCCGGTGCAGTCGCAATCCACCCTACCCTTCCAGCAGTCCCATCCGGCGCAGGTTGGCGACGGACTTGCGGGCAGCGGCGCGGCAGGCGTCGAGGTCGGGCCAGCCGTTCTCGTCGAACTCGACTTCGGCGCTGATGGGGCCATCGTAGCCCGATGCGTCGAGTTTGCGGACCATGGCCATCAGGTCCAGTTCGCCATCGCCCGGCGGCGGGAAGTTGAAGATGCCCTTGCCGCCGACCTTGTCCTTCAGGTGCATGTGGACCATGCGGGAGAGGGCGAGGTCGATGTCGGCCACCGGGTCCGCGCCGGTGTAGTAGACGACATTCCCGGGATCGTAGTTGAAGCCGATGACTTCGGGCCGGTCGATCTGGTCGAGGATGGCGTTGCCGATGGCGGCGGTGGGGAGCATGTTGCTGTCGGTTTCGAGCCCGATGGTCAGGCCCTGCCGGGCGGCTCGGTCGCAGAGGTCCTGCATGT
>CAIPGK010000453.1 GCA_903864575.1 uncultured Chloroflexota bacterium | reverse complement strand
GCCATCGAGCGCGAGGATCGTGGCAGGATGCGCCGGAACGGGCGCCCCGTGCAGGTGTTCTACACTTACACCCTGCCGGCCGAATGGAGCATTGTCCCCTAGCGTGATGGCCCCCGCCGCTGATCCTGTCCGGATTCAGGCTTTCGCTTCTTCGCAAGGCCACCGAGGAACATGCGACCGACGTGATCGGTGAACTTCTCCGGACCCGCCAGGGCGGTGCTGTTTTCCAGGAGTTCACCCTGTCGCGGTGTCTTTGCCTCCCAGGCGGCCCGCGCATCCTGAGCGGACGAGAGATAGCCATCCAGCGCGGCAACAGCCTGCTCGGGGTCCTGCTGCAGAGCGGCCCGCACCTCCTGGAGACTGCCGCTGAGGGCGTCTATCCAGCGGGTCACCGCATCCCGGTTGGTCAGCAGGATGTCGCGGTACATGGCAGGACTGCCAAGCGCAAGTCTGCTGACATCGCGAAACCCGCTCGACGCAAGATGTTGCATGTCACGCCAGGAGGCGTCTCCGCTGACGGCGTTCACGAGCGCGCAGGACACGACGAACGGCAGGTGACTGATTCCGGCGACATACGCATCATGTTCGGCGGGGTCTGCGAAGTAGGCATCCGCCCCAAGAGCCGAGACCATGCCGAGCACCGTCCTCACCGCCTCCTCGTCGGCAGACACCGATGGGCAAATGACCCAGGTCGCCCCGTTGAACAGGTCTGGATCCGCACCTTCGAGCGACTCGGTCTTGCCCGCCATCGGATGACCGCCGACAAAGTGTGCTGTGGTTGGCAGGAATTCCTGCGCCCAGCGCATGACCTGCGACTTCGTGGAGGCGACGTCGGTGACAACCGCCCCCGGCTTCAAATGCGGTGCGATCAACTGGAAGGTCTCGGCTATCGCCAGCACTGGCGTCGCCACAATGACCAGATCTGCGCCTTCGACCGCCTTCGGGAGCTCCCAGGCGGTGCGGTCGACGGCCTTCATTTTCTCGGCACGCGATTGCTTGTCGAGGTTGGTCGAGAACCCGACGATCTCCAGCGCCGGCTTTCCGCTGATGCTGTTGGCCTCGGACCAGCGGCGCAACCCGAGTCCAACCGACCCGCCGATCAGGCCAAGCCCAATGATCGTCACCCGCTGCATGGCTTCAGGCTCCTCGCCGGGATGTCAGGGCTGGTAAGAGACCACGTCGATCTCGCGGACCCAGCCTTCCTGCCCATCTTCAGTCACGAACTTCATCCAGGTGTCGCCGTCTGCCGGATCTTCCGTGGGCGCGCTCTCGTCGAGGTACAGGAGGGGGGTAGACGGTGAAAGCGCCACGATGATCGCGTCGCCGCGGGTCGGTCCGGCCCGGAAATTGACGCTCTGACTCGCCCCGATTTGATGCGTCGGTGTGAAAGGGGCGCTTTGGGTCGGGGTCGCGGTAGGCTCCACGCTTGCTGGCGCCTCAGCTTGCGCGACCTCGGCTGGCGTTGGAGCAGCGGCCTGGCCGTTTTCAACGGATGCTGGCTCGCTGATTTCCACCGGTGCAGCGCCGCCCAGACCATCGGCTTGCTGGCTGTCGACCGGTGCGAGCTGTTGCAATTGATCCACCGCAGGCGCGGAGGTTTCCCGATCGATCGGAATGAGATCGGAGAGCGGATCGATCAGCGCCG
>CAIPGK010000452.1 GCA_903864575.1 uncultured Chloroflexota bacterium | reverse complement strand
GGTAGTCCCTGCCGCCAGCGGAGTTCAGGTGCAGGTAGCGTTCCTGCGCCGGAGCGCCCCCGTCTCGCATGGCGGCGGCGAGCGCGATGGCGGCGGACAGGCCGGTCGCGTACTGGTAGACGTAGAACGCGCGATAGAAATGGGGAATGCGGCCCCAGGTGATCCGGACCGCGTCGTCGACTCCGACGCCCGGGTGGTGAGTGGCATACAACTCGCCGAACAGGTCGTTCAGCAAGTCGAGGGTGAGCGGTTCACGGTCCTCGACGAGGGCGTGGGCGCGGTCCTCGAACTCGGCGAACATCGTCTGCCGAACGACAGTTGCGAACCAGGTATCGGCGAAGCGGTTCAGGAGACCGAAGCGGGCGATCGGGTCGTCCGCTGGCGCCCGCTCGATCAGCGACCAGTTGAGCAGGGTTTCGTTGACGGTGCTGGCGATTTCGGCGAGGAAGATCGGGTAGCCAGCCTCATGGTAGGCATTCGCCCGGTCAGAGTAGTACGAGTGCATCGAGTGGCCCGCCTCATGGGCGAGCGTGAAGACATCGCCGATCGATCCGTTCCAGTTCATCAACATGACGGGCGGGCCACCGAACGCGCCGGAGGAATAGGCGCCTGATCGCTTGCCCTTCGTCTCATAGACGTCGACCCAGCGGCTGATGAATCCGGCGCGGAGATCCTCGACGTAATGGGGCCCGAGCACGCCAAGACCATCCAGCACCATGGCGACCGCCTCACGGTACTCGTAGTGGACCTCGGGTTCCGGAGACAGCGGCACGTACAGATCGTACATCTGGAGTTTGTCGACACCGATGATGCGCCGCCGCAGGTCGAGGTACCGTGCGGAAACGGGCGCGGCGTCCCGGACCCCGGCAATGAGGTTCTCGTAGACAGCATCAGGAAGATTGTTGGAGAAGAGCGCGGCCGCACGCGCCGAGGGATAGTGCCGGACCTTCGCGTCGAAGACATCGGTGCGAACCGACGCCGTGTACAGCGCCGCGAGGGTGTGGTCGTGCGCGAGGTAGGGCGCCATGAAGGCGTCTTGCGCGGCCTTGCGGATGTCCCGATCGGTCGAACGCAGAAGAAGCATGTAGCGGCCCTTGGTCAGGGTCACGGGGTTGCCGCTCTCGTCGAGGACATCGCCATAGGTCATGTCTGCGTTGTCGAGCGCGGAGAAGATCTGCGATGGGCCGCGACCGACGTCCGCACCTTGCGCCAGGACCTCTTCCACCTCGATGGAACGCACATGAGGCCGGTTCCGGGCCAGGTCGTGGAGCATGTGGTGGTACGGAGCGAGCTCAGGCGAGGCGGCAAGTTCGTCGTAGCGTTCCTTGGGCAATCCGAGGAGTTCCGGGTCGAAAAAGGAGAGTTCCTCGGCTGCGTGCATGCCGAGCGAGACGGCACGCTCGTATCTCGCGAGACGCTCGCTGTCGGCCATGTCCTCATGGTGCCGCAGGGACGCAAAGACCTGGACGTGCTCCAGCGTCAGATTCAGCGTCATGATGTCGTCCAGCGCCCGACGAAGCGCGGATGGCGAGTCGCCGAGGTGGCCGCGATGGGCGGCGGCAACCGCGAGTTCCGCTTCGGCCTTGACGGTCGCGGCCTCCCATGCCTCGTTGGATGCGAAGTAGGGGGCGAGGTCCCAGGTGTCGTCAATGGCAAGGTCGGCGCGGGTCAATGGTTCGTTGCGGTTGAAGGCAGGTGTGGTCATCGTCGGGTCGCTCCGTGACGATCTGGCGTTAATTGACAGGAGTGGCCGCCGGCGCGTCCCGGCTTGGGCCAATGGATTTGAGGGCTTCGATCGCCGCGTCGAGCACGGGGTCGGGAGCTTCGGCGTCGTTGCGGAGTGTTTCGGCGGTGCTGGGCACGAGGACATCCGGCAGGACACCGACCCCTTCGAGGAAGACCTTGCCATCGGCATCCTCGAACCCGATCAGGGGAGCCCGGAAGTTGATGTCCTCCGGCATTTTCCAGGGAAAGACACCGCCCTCGACGCCCGCTGTCGGGCCGAGACCGACCGCGATGGCGTTCGGACTTCGGGTGATGGCGGCGGCGAAAATCTCGCAGGCGCTGACGCAGTCGGGCCCGATCAGCACCGCGATCGGCTTGCGCCACTGCACCGGCGCGGGAAGCACCTGGTCAATCGCCGTTACCTGCGGCGCGCCGGTCTCGTCGATGTAGATCTGCTTCGCGAGGGTGAATGGTTCCTCGAAGAAGCTGCCTGCCATATAGAGCGGGATTCGGGTCAGGCCGCCGCCGTTATCGCGCAGATCGACGATGAGGCCGGAGACTTCGCTGCCCTTGAACTCGCGGATCGCCCACTCCCAGGCGTGGGTCATCAGGGTGAAGTCCTCACTGAAGGTGTTGACCTTGATGTAGCCGATGCCGCCGGGAAGAATCTCGGCGGTGACCGGCATTTCGAACGTGCGGTCCTGCGGGCCGGCGCAGGGATCGATAATTGAGCCGATCTCCTTGGAGCCTTTCAGTGTCACCTGTTGTTCCTCGCCGCCGGGGTTGCGGTAGGTAACCTCCACCCGCTTGCCGAGTCCGGTGCGCGGCAGCAGCATCAAACGCTGCCGGAGGATTCCGTCCGCGTTGGACTCGCTGAACAGCGGCTCGACCGCGTCAAGCGCATTCTGGGCCGGGACTCCCCCCCACGCGACGATTTCCGCTCCTGGCAGGATGCCGGACTTGGCCGCACTTCCGGTGCTCGCCACGCAACGCACGACGATCGCGCCGTCGTCGGCCTGGCCAACCGAGAGACCGGTTGAGCCGCCGACACGTTCGATGATCAGATCTTCCGGAGGATCGGCCGAGACGTGGCCGTCGCCGATCTCCGCGGCGAAGGCGAACAGGGCTTCCTGGAAGGCGACGGCATCGTTGGCTTCCTCGGCGGCGACGATTGTCGGGCGATGTTCAGCCGCGAGGGCGTCCCAGTCGATGCCCTTGTACTCGGTGAACGGGTAGCGAAGGCTCAGTTCGTTGACGAGGGCGTCGAAGGCTTCCGCATAGCCGAGGCCGGTGAGGTCCTTCATCGCGACATCGCCCTCGATGATCGGCACCGAAACTTCGGCATCGCGAAGCCGGGCGAACGGCTCGGCATTGAGATCGACCACGGTCCAGCCAGCCGGAAGCGGGCCTTCCAGGTCGTCGGCGGTAAAGAGCTTGCCATCTGGCCCGAACCCGGTCGGGAACTGCTGGGCGTCGTCTGGAGACCACGTCACGATCTGGCCACCCGTCACCTCGTTGGTGCCCATCTCGACCTTGACGGAGGTGATGGCTGTCGGCCAGCCGGTCATCTCAAGGTCGCTCAGGAAGGGATCGCCGGCGATGTTGACCTGGAAATCCACGGTGTAGATCTGAATGCCTTCCGAGTTGCCAGGGAGTTCGATGGGGTTCCCCAACGGCTGGATCGGCAGGGGCAGGGTGAAGGTCGCTTTTTCGCGGAAGTCCCCTTCGAGGTTCGCGGTGCTTTGGACCGGCGAGGGCAGGGGCATCAGCAGGTCCCGCTCGACGAACGCAGTCAGGTCGGTCAGCATCACGAACGGCTCGCTGAAGGATCGGCCGATGTATGGTGAGGTGACAGTGACCTCGCCGGAGATGATGCGTACGCCGTCGGCATCGTCGGCTCGCGCGGTGAGCAGCGGCATGGGTATGGCTGCGAGCAGGATGGCAGCCGCGGCGAGCCAACGGTTGATGTGAGGGAAGAACATGAGTCGCTCCGGAATGGCCCGTGGGCGCTGTTTGCTGGACAGCCGCGGCCGTGGGCGCGATGCTAGCGCCATACGAAATGCGACAGCCGCCCTCCGCGGCCGTTTCGGAGCAGGTACGCCAGATGACGACGTCCTACAAGGTGCCAGACGTGTCGTGCGACCATTGCGTTCGCGCGATCGTCGCCGAACTCGCGCCAATCGTCGGAGTGCGGGAGGTCGATGTCGACCTCTCCGGAAAGATGGTCACGGTGGAGCATGATGCTTCAGTGACTGACGCGCAACTCCGGGCAGGCATCGAGGCCGCCGGGTATGACGTTGCCGCCTGAACTGATCGATCGCGGCGCGGGCATCCGATTGCCGGTCTGCCTGGATTGCGGCGATGCGTTTCAGCCGGGGCCGCCGCGCCGCGATCGTTCCCTGCCGCCGCCCCAGCGGTGCGAATCGTGCCGGGAGCGACGGCTCGCGGAGCGGAATGCGGCGTTCGCTGCAGCGCTTCGCGCGGGAAAGGATGGCGTCCGATTCCGTGGCTCGTCGGATGGCTCGTCTACCGAGCGGGCATATCCAGGCCGCTGCGCCGATTGCCACCGGGATATTCGACTTCCGTTCCGACCTCGTGACGACCGGCCGATCTTCTGCCGCACCTGCTGGGAAGCGCGAAACGGGCGGTAGTGGTTCGGCGGAAGACGAATCGCGCCCGGACCGTACCCGGTCCGGGCGCGTCACGGTCCGCTCGGTCTGTGCCTACCCCTCGATCAGGTGC
>CAIPGK010000451.1 GCA_903864575.1 uncultured Chloroflexota bacterium | reverse complement strand
CCTGACCATCCTCGCCGAGTGCCGGGTGCAACGGGTGAATGTGGACAAGGATGGCCGGGCCCGGTCAGTGACCTACGTCGACGCCCGCGGCGAAACGCATGAGGCCCACGCCGACCTGATCATCCTGACCGCTTACTCGCTCGAGAACGTGCGCCTGATGCTGGCGTCCGGGATCAATCGCAACGGCGCGGTCGGCAAATGGTTCACCATCCACAACTACCACTGGTACAGCGGCGAGATGCCGGACGACACCGCAATCTACGCCGGTCCCGCGGCGGCCGGCGCGGTCATCGACGATTTCAACGTGAACTGGCACCAGTACAGCGACGGGAGTTTCCTCTGGGGCACCCCGATCCTGTACTTCGCCGGCGATACCCAGCCGATCGAGGGCGTCAAGAACATGCCGCCCGGAACGCCGATGTGGGGCGAGGGGTTCAAGGAGTACCTGCGCACCAGCTACCGCCGCCGCTTCGGCATGTATTCCCAGATGGCGACCCTGCCATTGGAGTCGAACTTTCTCGATCTCGACCCGACCGCGAAGGATCCCTGGGGCCAGCCTGCCCTGCGGATCACCCACGACTGGGGCGATCACGACCGCGCGGGCGGGCGGTTCATCAACGGGAAAAAGGAGGAGATCGCCCAGGAAATGGGCGCGCTCCGCACCTGGCCCGCGCCGATGGAGCCGCCCTACCACATCACCACCCACGAACATGGCGGCCACGTGATGGGGGACGACCCGTCCGATTCGGTGACCAACCGCTTCCAGCAGTCCCACGAGACGCCCAACCTCTTTGTCGTCGGCGGCGGGTCGTTCCCGACGATGAATGGCTACAACCCGACCGGCACCATCCAGGCGCTTGCCTTGTGGACCGCCGATTACATCAAGCGGGAGGTCCGTCCCGGCGGCTCGCTCGCCGGCACCATCACCCGCTCGACCGCAACGGTTTAACCCCGATCCGGTAGAAAGAGGACACCCCAGATGGCAACCCTGACGCTCGATCAGGCGCAGCGCGCACTCTCCGCCGCCGTCGCGAAGGCACGGGACATCGGATCGCCCTCCAGCATCGCCGTCGTCGATGGCGGGCGGAACCTGCTCGGCTTCGCCCGCATGGACGGCGCGCTGCTTGCGAGCATCGAAATCTCCCAGGGCAAGGCCTTCACCGCCCGCTCGATGAACATGCGGACCGGCGACATCGGCCCGCTGACCCAGCCGGGCCAACCGCTCTACGGCATCGAAACGAGCCACTCCCGCCCGTTCATCACCTTTGGCGGCGGTCAACCGCTGGTGGTCGATGGCGAGGTGGTTGGCGCAGTCGGGGTCGCTGGCGGACTCGTCGATCAGGACGAGGCGGTGGCGGCGGCCGCCGCCGCCGCCATCGGACAGGCGGGGACTCCGTGATGCAGATGCAGGGCAGGCGGGTCGTCATCACCGGCGCGGCGAGCGGCATCGGGCGGGAAACCGCGCTGGTGCTCGCCCGCGAAGGTGCCACCGTGGTGATTGGCGACATCAACGAGGCCGGAGCCGCGGCGACCGCGGCCGACATCGAGGCGGCTGGCGGCCGCGCCTGGGCCGTCGGCACTGACGTCACCTCGGCGGCGGAGATGGAACGGCTGATGGCCTCGGCCGCGGAGCGGATGGGGGGTATCGACACCATCATCAACAACGCCGGCGTTCAGCGCTCCGGCCGGGTCGATGCGTTCGCCGAGGCGGACTGGGATCTCCTGATGGAGGTCAATCCCAAGTCATGCTTTCTCGGGGTCAAGTACGGCGTGCCATATCTGCGGGCGGCCGGGGGTGGCGCGATCGTGAACACCGCGTCGCTGGCCGGGCTCAAGGGTGGCCCCGGGATGACGGCCTACTCGGCCTCGAAGGGGGCAATCGTCGCATTCACGAAGGCGCTTGCCGCCGAATTGGCGCCGGATG
>CAIPGK010000450.1 GCA_903864575.1 uncultured Chloroflexota bacterium | reverse complement strand
GGGGATCGAGCCCGGTGGTCGGCTCGTCGAGAAAGACGATCCTGGGGTCGTTCACCAGCGCGAGGGCAATGGCCACCCGCTGCCGCTGGCCGCCGGAGAGTTGATCGATCCGGGCGTTGCGCTTCTCGCCCAACCCGACGAGATCGATCAATTCGGTCACCCGCGCCGGGGAGTTGTCCGCGCCGTAGAGGTTGGCGAAGAGCTCGACCAGTTCGGCCATCGTGAGGTAGTCGAAGAGGGCGGTCGACTGCAACTGCACGCCGATCAGCCGCTTGACCTCCGCGGCCTGCGTCACGGGGTCCAGCCCCGCGATGCGGACGGCGCCGGCATCGGGCGCGCGCAGGCCCTCGATCATCTCCAGCGTGGTCGTCTTGCCCGCGCCGTTGGGACCGAGGATGCCGAAGATTTCCCCGTCCAGCACGGACAGGTCGAGCCCGTCGACGGCGACATGATCGCCGTAGCGCTTGACGAGTCCGCGCGCCTCGATGATCGGCAGGCGGGTGGCGAATGGCGATTCGGCGGCGGCGATGGGAGCGGTCACGCGGCATCCTCCCCCCGGACGAATACGAGCCGGGGCGGGCGAAGTATCGCGCCGGACACGGGCACGCGGCCAGCGGCTGCGGCGGCAATGCCGATGCGGATCGCGCTTTGCTATCGTTCCCTCGCCCCGCCGAACCATGCCATGCCGTGCATTCAGGAAGGGGCCGCCGCATGTTCCGCGATCCGCAGATCAACGCCTACGTCGAGGACGTCGAGCGGATGGTCCGTTTCTATGTCGACCACTTCGGCTTCACCGAAACCTTCCGCGTCCCGGAAACCGGCGTCCCGGATCACGTCGAGATTCGCCTTGGCGGATTGCTGCTCGGGTTCGCCAGCTACGAGGCGGCACGGCGCGATCACACCCTCGACGTCACTCCCGGCGAAAAGGGCTTCGAGCTCGTCCTCTGGACCGACGACGTGGAGGCCGCATGGACGCGCCTGCTCGCAGCCGGCGTGGAGCCGGCATCGCCCCCTCACCTCTTCATCGGCCGGCTCCTCGGCGCGTGGCTGAAGGACCCCGAGGGCGGAGCGGTCCACATCGTCCAGGAGGTGACGGGGTAACGGGGGGACGGGCTTGTGGACGGTTCCGGGGTTGGGTCGGGGGCGCCATCAGCCTGCAAACCGGTCACGACCAGAGTTCCGCGTCCTCGGTCGTTTCCGGCACGAGGCCGGAGACGCCGCGGCAGGAAACCGGGAGCGGGCCGGGGAAGCGAACGGCGCGATCGGCATCGTCGAGGAGGCCGGTCTCGGCGAGGGCGGAGAGGGCGTCGCGCGGATCGGCGAAGCGCCAGGCGAGGAAGGCGCGGTCGTTGGGCAGATCGGCGCCACGGATCGCCCGGAGCAGCACGCGATGGCCGCCCTCCGCCGCGCCGAGCGCGAAGAGGGATTCGGCGAAGGCCGCGTCGGGCGGGTCGGCGGCGGCGATCAGGCGGGCGAGCGCCATCTGGCCGCCGAGCGCGACCTCCTTCAGGGCGAGCAGGCCGTCGATCGCCGCGTCGGAGCTTTCCAGCACCCCCGCCGGGATGGCGAAACGGTCCGCGACCGGGATCGCGCCGAGGGCTTCGAGGAGGTGATAGTGCGCCTCGTCCTCGCACTGCATCGCGGCGACGACCGCGAGCGCGGCATCTTCCAGCG
>CAIPGK010000449.1 GCA_903864575.1 uncultured Chloroflexota bacterium | reverse complement strand
CGGGCTAGCGCGTCTCACGGAACTCCCGCCGTCATCCTGACGCAGCAAGCTTCCCGTGTGGCGGCGCAGCCTCGCGGGGTCTTTCCTGCGTCGGGATGGCGGCGCTTCCTGGAGCGGCTGGGTCTCGGCAACCTCCGCCCAGAACCGGCATCCCGGGAGACGGCGGGTTCTCCATCCGGAATGTCCTGCCCGCCGCCTACGCCACCCGCTCCCGGCCCATCGCCTGCGCCAGATGTTCCCCCCCATCGACGATGCCCTGCAGGTGGGAAACAGCCTCGACAATGTCACCGAACCCGGTGTAGAGCGCGGCAGGAGCAAGCCGGATGACGTTCGGTTTGCGGAAATCGGGGATCACGCCGCGCGCCTTGAGCGCCTTCGCGATCCGGTCGGCATCCTCATGCTCGATGGCGACATGACCGCCGCGCCGCGCATGATCGCGGGGCGTGCCGATGGCGAATCCGTACTCCGGGCCGCAGAGCCCCGCGGCCTCGACGCAGGCGATCAGGAAATCGGTCAGCGCCAGCGAGCGAGCGCGAAGGGCGTCGATTCCGCCAGCATCTTCCACGACGCGCAGGGACCCGCGCAGGGCCGCCGCGCCCAGCAGGGAGGGCGTGCCGATCTGCCACGCGCCAGCGCCGGCCGCGCCCTGCCAGTCGAACGCCATGTCGAACTGGCGGTCCTTGTCGTACCCCCACCACCCCGCCAGCGCGGGCGCGGTTCCCCAGTGCCGCCTGTTCACGTACAGCGCTCCCAGCGCCCCCGGTCCGGCGTTGAGGTACTTATAGGTGCACCATACGGCAAAATCGACGCCCCAGTCATCGAATCGGTGCGGCACGGAGCCGGCGGAGTGCGCTGCGTCGAATCCCATCACGACGCCGCGCGCATGCCCCGCCGCCGTCAGTTTCGCCACGTCCAGCAACTGCCCCGACCGGTAGAGCACCACCGGCAGCAGGGCGAGGGCAACCGTTTCGTCAAGTTCGGCCAGGATGTCCACCTCGTCGACCGTCCGGCCATCCCGAGAAGGGACCAGCACGAGATCGGTTGCGGGGTCTCCGCCGCGCAGGGCGATCTGCGAGGCCAGCGCGTAGATGTCGGACGGGAAATCGAGCGCGGTGGCCACGATCTTCCGGCGCTCCCCGTGAGGCCGGTAGAACGTCGAGACCAACGCGTGCAGGTTCACCGTCGTGCTGCCGGTGACAACGACCGCCTCCGGTTCCGCCCCGACCAGCGGCGCCATCGCCCGCCCAAGATCCTCGCCGAGGGAAAACCACGGCGGGTCAGCCGAAAGCCAGCCATCGATGCCCAGCGTCTTCCACTGGTCGAGGGCGCGAAGAACCTCTGCCTCCGCATCCCGCGAGAGGAGCCCGAGGGAGTTCCCGTCGAGGTAGATTCGGCCCTCCGGCAGGTAAAACCGATCGCGCACCCCGAGCAACGGATCGTTCGCGTCGGCCGCTTGTGCCTGTTCTGTTGCAGCCGCCAGCCAGTCCGTCATCCGCTCGCTCCCTTCCCCGCCCGGAGTCCCTAAGGAATCTGCCGCCCGCTCTCCGGCGTGCCCGCGGCCGCGATGGCCACCTGCACCACATCAGGTTCGGTGCGAATCCACTGCACCCCCGGCGGCACGGCCACCGAGATCGGCAATTCGTAGCTCCCCGGCCCGAGATCGGCGACGGACGCCGTCACCTGCACCGCGCCGGCGCGCATCGCGGTCAACTGGTCCTCGGCGGCGAAGATGACGACCGAGATCGATCCAGGCTCCACCGTCGCGGTCAACCCTGGCCCGAGATCGGTGACCGCAACCGGCTGATCGGGCAGCGTCTGGGTCACTCCGCGCTGGCGCACCTGCACGACGACGGTCACCTGACCATCGGCAGGCTCGACCAGCCGGACCTCCGGCGGCAGCGATGCCAGCCCGACCCGGGCGCTGACCGGCTGCGTCGCTCCCTCGATGGAGATCGGCTCGGTGACCACGGAGACGAGGTCGTTCAGCACCTCATCCGGGCCGTCCAGCAGCACCGTGGAAGGATTCACGACCCGGTCTACGGTTTCGAACCCGGGCGCGGGGCTGCCGAAGGTCTGCACGAGCACCGGCACGCTTCTCCCGCGCGCCTCGACCTCGACATCGACGATGATCCGCCGCGGCCGCAGGTCGACCTCGGGAATTGGCTGATCTCCGGCATCGAGCGCGATCGCATTGAACTGGCCGGTGAAGTTCGAGGTCCGGTCGCCGATCTCGATCGGGAGCACCACCCGCGCCACTTCATCCACCAACCGCCGCGGCCCGCTGACCGTCACCTCGGAGTATTCCGGGGTGATCGCTCCAAGCTGGCGAGTGCCATCCTGCGGCGGTTCCGCCACGACATCGAGTTGCACGGTCCGGCTGGCCGTTTCGTCCACCACGATGGAGAGTCGTTGGGGATCGAGACTGTCCACCCGCAGCGGCCCCGGGAGATCGACCAGCACCGGCACCGTGTAGCTGCCCGGCGAGGTGATGCCCGAAAGATCCAGCCGCGGCTCCAGTGCGGACCGCGACAGATCCTCGACGGCCGAGCGCGGCCCTTCGATCCGGAGGTTGATCGTGCCCGGTTCCCCGGCAACCTGCAGCGGCTCCGGCAGCGTCGGCGCCTTGATGGGCAGGCCGGCAAAATCGCGCGTCTGGGTAGGGTCGCGCTGGGTGGTCACCCAACCCCAGAGCAGCAAGGCAATCAGCACCGAGATCGCCGCGCGGGAGAGGACATCCGTTGAGAGGCGGAAGCGCCGCCCCGGCCGCTGCTCGCGCTCGCTCATCACGTCATCTTCGTGGGTTCGGCGTCGGGCCGGGCGGTTGACGGCGCGGCGGCCCGCGTGTTCGGCGATGCCGGCTCGCGCTGGCCAAGACCGAGCCGCCCGGTTGCCGCGCCGATGAACCCCGCGCGCTCCTTCCCGGGTTGATCGAGCCGAAGCAGCGACCGCAGCACGAGCCGCAGCCGGTCCTGGTCGAGATTGCGCACCAGCCGGCCATTGTGGGCCAGCGAAATCTGCCCCGTCTCCTCGGACACCACCACCCCGAGCGCGTCCGAAACTTCGGTCACCCCGATGGCCGCCCGGTGGCGGGTGCCAAGCTGGCTCGTCGCGGAGATGTTGTCGGTCAGCGGCAGCACCACGCTGGCCGCGACGATCCGGTCGTTGCGGATCACCACCGCGCCGTCATGGAGCGGGGAGTTCGGATAGAAGATGTTGATGAGGAGCTGCCGGGTCAGGTAGGCGTCGATCGGAACCCCCCGCTCGACGTAGTTCTGCAACCCGGTCTGCCGCTCCAGCACGATCAGCGCGCCGTAGCGGTTGCGGGCGAGCTGGGCCGCGGCGCGAACGAGTTCATCCACCATCCGGTCCTGCTCGGCGGTGGCGCTCTGCCCGAGCTGGGGAAGCCAGGCGCGAGTGGTGCCGAGTTGCTCGAGGGCACGCCGCAGCTCCGGCGCAAAAATGACCGGGATCGCAACGAGGATGGCCGGCCACGCCTGGGTCAGAACCCAGCTGAGGGTCGTCAGCTGCAGCACAGAGCCGAGGACGAACGCGGCGACGAGCAGGATGATGAAGCCACGGATCAACTGGTTCGCGCGGGTTCCCTGCGCCACCCAGAGCAGCCCGTAGACGATGAGGCTCACCACGAGCACGTCGAGGATGGCTCGCGGTTCCCCAAGTTGGCTGATCAGATAGCGAAAGTCTGGCATCAATCCACCGCGTCGTGGCAGGGTCGGGCGTCGGAGGCAAGTCTACCCCACCGCACCTGCCCTGCCCGTGTCAGACTATCCGCGCCGGGCCACGCCGGCGTTTGAACGGGGCAACGCACCCATGCGGGACGAGGTCACAACCAGGGATGGGCGCATCGACGGCCCATTCAGCCCCGCGCTGCGCCCGCTGACCATCGGCCTGCTGCTGAATGTGCTCGGGTACGCCTTCGAGGCACTGGCTGTCTCGGCGGTCATGCCCGCGATCAGCGCCGACCTCGGCAGGCCCGATCTGTACGGCTGGGTCTTCAGCGCCTACCTGCTGGCGAACCTGGTGGGCATCATCGTCGCGGGGCTCGATGCCGACACCCACGGACCGAGCCGGCCGCTGCTCTGGGGCGTAATCATCTTTTCCAGCGGGCTGATCCTCGGCGGCTTCGCACCCTCGATGCCCGCCCTGATCGCTGCCCGCGTCCTGCAAGGGTTTGGCGGCGGCGGCCTTGGTGCGATCGCCTACGTCGCCGTCAGCCGGGCCTACCCCGACTCGGTCCGGCCACGAATGCTGGCCCTGCTCTCAACCGGATGGGTCATTCCGGGCCTCGTTGGCCCCGGTCTTGCCGGACTGATTGCCGAAGCGGTCGGCTGGCGCTGGGTCTTTCTCGCCCTCGCCCCGATTCCGCTGATTGCGCTCGTCCTCGCCACCCCGCAGCTCCGCCCCATTCCCGGCGGCATCGCTCCGGAGGACGGCAAGCGACGCGTGCTGACCGCCTTCACCCTCGCGGCGGGCGCCGGGCTCTTTCTCGCCGCGCTCGGACAGAAGGACCCCGTGCGCGCGCTTGCGCTCGGCGTGCCCGGCCTCGCGCTCGGACTCCCTAGCCTGCGACGGTTGATGCCGCCAGGCACCCTCCGCGCCGCGCCGGGACTTCCGGCCACCATCGCCACGATGGGCCTCATCAACGTCGCGCTGGTTGGCGTCGACGCCTTCATCCCGCTCGCCCTGGTGGAGGTTCGCGGCACCTCCCTGGTCTTCGCGAGCCTGACCCTGACCGCCATCAGCCTCAGCTGGACCACCGGCGCCTGGCTGCAGGCGCGGTTGGCGCCCTCCGGCAAGCGACGCGCGCTCGCCCGCTCCGGCCTGGCCGTCATGCTGCTCGGCGTGCTGCTGATGACCGCGCTCCTGCAGCCGCGAATCGACCCCCATTTTGCCCCGGTCTTCTGGGCCATCGCCGGTTTGGGCATCGGTCTCGCCTTCGCCACGCTCACCCTCAGCGTGCTGGAAACCGCCGCCCCCGGCCAGGAAGGAGCCGCCTCCGCGTCGCTGCAACTCGCCAATCAGCTCGGGTCGGGCATCGGCGCAGGGGTCGGCGGCGCGTTCATCGCGCTTGTCGGACACGAAGGCGGACTCCTGCAACGTGCGCTCACGATCCAGTTCCTGTGCATGGCCGCCGTGCTCGCCCTGGCCCTCATAACCGCTGGCGGCGTTCCGGTCCGGCAGGCATCGTCATCAGTGGGAGATTGACTTCACGCTCCCGGCCCGTATAGTGCGGTGAATCGAACCTCGTACCGGCGCGCGCGCGCCCAACGTTTCCGCGTACGGGCTGGGTTGCCCGGCGCGGCCGCTCTCGCGGGAGGGACTGCACATGAACGACATTCTCCTCGGGATCATCCTCATCGTGCTCGGGGCGGGCGTCGCCCTGTTTGGCATCTGGGCCTTCGGCGTCATGCTGCCGGTCTGGGGCTTCATTGGCGGCTTCTTCCTCGGCGCCACCGCCATCGCATCGATCTTCGGGCAAGGGTTCCTGCAGACGACCCTGGGCATCATCACCGGGCTTGTGGTCGGCATCGTCTTTGCCCTGTTGTCCTATTTCTTCTGGTATTTCGGCGTCATCTTTGCCGCGGCATCCGTCGGGGCGTTGATCGGCACCGGTCTGATGCGCGCTGTCGGACTGAACGCCGGCTGGATCCTTTGGCTGATCGCCATCATCTTCGGCGTGATCTTCGCCGCCGGCGCGCTGATCCTGAACCTTCCGCCCTACCTCGTCATCGTCAACACGGCGCTGGCAGGATCGGCGGCGGTCGTCACCGGCCTGCTGCTGGTGCTGCACCGGATCACCTACGCCGATCTCGGCAACGGACCGGCGTGGGCCACGGTGAATCACCAATGGTTCTG
>CAIPGK010000448.1 GCA_903864575.1 uncultured Chloroflexota bacterium | reverse complement strand
GTCTGCTCGCCAGCGGGCTACTGCTCATCTTCGCTGCCGAAACGGAAGCTCGCCGCAAGCGCCGCCACCGCCGCCACCGGACCCCGACCCCGACCCCAAAACCGAGCCCAAAGCCAACCCGCACGCCCACCCCGCGCCCCACCGCCACCGCGACTCCCGCCGGGAAGCGCCTGCTCGCTCCGTCAGACGTCACCTGGCTCGGCGCGTTCCGCATGCCGGCGTCGGCGGCTGGCGGCGGCGATGCCGCGTGGGGCCGGGGTCTCGCCCTACGGCGCGTGGACAGCCAGCCGCGCCTGCTCTCCGCAACCGTCGGCGAAGCGCTCTACGAGGTGGCGATCCCCGAGCTGTCCACGACAACGCCCTACCCGCTCGCCACCGAATCCGGCTGGTGGCCGGACATGTTCGGCGGCAAGCGCCTGCTCGACGGCGGCCGCACCGATTCGCTCCTCTACGGCATCTGCTGGGACGATGCCGCCCAGCGCCTCTACTGGTCCTACGGCGACCCCTACAACGCGGTGTCGACGACCGACCCCTGTCTCGGCTGGTCCACGCTCGAACCCGCCGCAGGGATTGGCGCGGGCACAGCTGAGGCTCACGGGCCGTGGCGATTTGCCGGCCGCAGCGTCAAAATGACGATGGGCGGCCTGCTGCCCATCCCGCGGGCGTTCGCCGATGCCAATCTTGGCGGGCGCAGCCTCGCGGCCGGGTTCGGCGGCTACTTCTCGATCGTCGCCACCGGCCCCGCCTCGATGGGACCCGCCCTGACCGCCTTTTCCCCCGACGATCTCGACGGCAGCCCGAACCTCGCCAATCTGCCGCTCGTCGGCTACCCATTCGAGGCGACTGGACCGGCCCCTGACGGCCCCTTCCGCTGCCGCCGCGACGCTGACTATCACGCGGAGTTCGACGGCGGCTCCTGGAACCCCGCGAATGGCGCAGGCTGGTGGGCATGGACCGACTTCCTCTGGCAGGCCGCCGCCTGGATCGACACCCCCGCGGTCGAAGGCGCGCTCTTCGCGCCCACCCTCGGCAACGGCCGGGTGTGGTACGAGGCCTCCAGCCTCAACGCCGAGCGCTCCTCCAACTGGTGGATGGTGCTCGATCCAGCCGATCTCGCATCGGTCGCCGCGGGAGACGCTCCCGAATGGAGCATCCAGCCTCGCCGCCGCTGGCAACCCGGCTATCCGGGGCTGCCGCCGCTCGCCACCACCGGCTGGGGCCGCGCCATTCCCGGCGGCGGCGACGAGCCGCCCAACCTGGTGACCGGCATGGTCTTCGACCCGCCAACTTCCCGGCTCTATGTCGCCGTCCGCTTTGGCTGGCGGCAGGACGGCGAATCCGGCCATACGGTCCATGTCTACCGCATCGCCCGCGCCTGAATGGAGTGTTCCGGCGGGGCTGGCGCACTCCGCCAGCAACCGGTGACCTGTGGAAATCGGGCTACGCCCTGATGTGTATTGCCAGATCGACAACGGTATGTTACGATGTTGGGAGCGTGATCCAATTGCGGCTGGCAAGGCACCCCGTCGGCTGCATTGGATCCGCTTTTTTGTTCCCTGCGAACCACCGCGTCCGGATGCATCGATCCCGGAAGCCAGTCGCGCCCGTGCGCCGGGGGCTGGCGTCCGCCGTCAGCGCAGCCACGGCCGCGTCATTTGCGCAGGCGCCCGATGGGCTTCAGCGGGCGAATCTCACGCACCGGCGGCAGGTCGGAATGCTGGTGGAAGAAGAGCGCCGAGCGCACCACGAACGTCAGCAGCAGCAGCAGGATCACGACCGAGAGCGAGAGATCGAGCAAGGTGACGCCGCGGGCCGAGCTGACAGCCAAGATGGAGCGCACGCCCCACACGCTCAGGACAATGCCGCCGACGCCGAGGACGAGGTCCTGGTAGTTCTTGGTCGTCATCGCGATGCCGCTGGAAACGGAGATCATCAGCACCAGCATCACCGCCAACACCACCAGATAGGTCGGTTCCCGGAAACTCAGCGACTGAACGGCGAGAAAGTTGTAGGGATCGGTCGGGGAATGGACGCTGTCAGCCGGGATCGGAACCGGTTGCGCCATGATCAGCGTGTTGTCCAGATTTTGCAGCGCGACCTCGACGCCAGCCTGGAACCCTTCGAGATTCATTTCCCTCGGTGGCTGGCCCTGCTCGGTGACCGTGCCGGAAACGCCGAGCCAGAGCTGGTAGGTATCGAACGGGTACATGTTGGGGGTGCCGCGGATCGGCAACGTCAGCGACTGGCTGAACATCACGTCCTCCGGTTTCAGGGTCAGGGTCTGAACCGGCGGCACGCCGCGGCGCTGCGTTACGTTGTTGTCCAGCGCGTAAAAGTGCAGATCCAGGGTGGAGCAGGCGCGCGTCTGGCAGAACCGGTTCCCTGAGACCGCCAGCGTCACCATGCTGTTGACCTGATCGACATCGAGCACCCCGACGGTGACGAAGGTGTCCGACTTGGCCGTCACCTGCGGCGGCGTTTGCGGAAGCTCCACTCCCGTCAGCCCGTTGTACAGCACGGTATCCTGCCGGGAGAAGAGTTCGGTCTCGATGCTATGGAACACGAGCGGCAACGTCAGCACCGTCATCGCGATCAGCACCACCGTCAGCACCAGCCCGAACCGATGAGCCTTCCGGTGATGGTGGATATGCGGTTGCTCCAACCCGGTCCCGTCGGCCATGACGTACCCTCCCGTGCGCATCCCTCGGCAGGTCGAACCCGATCCCCGGAATGCGGATTGTGCCAGAGATGGGCCACTGGACCACCCGGGACGGCGACATCCCCCCCGAGCGGGTGAACGAACGCACCGGTCTAACCCGAAATTGCACCTATTCTAGGCATTGCGCGAAGCGGCTGGCACCCGTACCCTATGCATGTTGGGGTGGCGTGGTCTGCCCGCACGCTGCCGGGCGGTTCCGGAGCAACCCTCGCGCGCATGCGCGAGGCCACAGCCCTTCTGGAAGGGGAGTAACCAGCATGGATCAACATCGGTTCGAAACGCTGAGCCGCGCGGTCGCGGCGAGCACCTCGCGACGGGCGACGGTGCGGGCGCTGCTCGGTCTCGGGGCGGTCGGCGTGGTTGGCCGTGAGGCCGCCGCCGAAGTCGACGAGGCGGGCATCCCGATCGTCAGCTGCAAGGTTCCGGGTGAGCTTTGCCAGGGCAACAAGGCGTGCTGCTCAGGCCGCTGCAAGGGGGGCATCTGCACCTGCGTCCGCAAGGGTCGCCGCTGCTGGGAGCCCGCCGAGGGCGCCCTCTGCTGCTCCGGCCGCTGCCACAAGGGCTCCTGCAAGTAATCGGCTCGCCGCGTCAGGGAGGTTTCCATCCATGGACCAGGATCGTTTCAGCAACCTGACCCGCGCCGTCGGGCAGGCCAAATCCCGCCGAGCCGCGCTTGGCGCCTTCGTCGCCGCGACCATCGGCGCCGCCGTTCCCGGCCTCGCCGCGGCTGCCCCGGACTCCGAGGGCAACATCATCAAGGGCTGCCGCCTCGTCGGCCAGCGCTGCCGCAAGAAGGACAACTGCTGCACCGGGCACTGCAAGAACGAGCGCTGCGCCTGCATCAACAAGGGCGGCTCCTGCCTCGTCACGCTCGTCCCCGGCCTGCCGCCCGCGCCCGTTCACGCCAACTGCTGCTCCAACCGGTGCGACAACGCCGGCAAGTGCCGCTAGGCCCTCATCCGGCGAAGGAGATTCATCTCATGGATCAGAAGCGTTTCGACGGCCTCACCCGCCGTTTCGCCTCCGTCGGGTCCCGCCGCGCTGCGGTGGCCGTCGTCGCTGGCGCCGTGTTTGCCGCCGCCAAGACCGCGGAGCCTGCGGAGGCCGCCATTCGCATGTGCCACCTGCCCGGCGCCGTCTGCACCGGCGACCGCCAGTGCTGCAGCCGCTCCTGCAATGACGGAGCCTGCGGCTGCGTCGCCAAGGGCAAGAACTGCTTCCAGGTCGGCTTTGCCTGCTGCTCCGGCCGCTGCAAGCGGGGCAAGTGCGCCTAGCCAACGGCAGCGTAATCGAGACCATCCGGAGGGGTG
>CAIPGK010000447.1 GCA_903864575.1 uncultured Chloroflexota bacterium | reverse complement strand
GCCACACAGGTCTCCAGCGACGAATTCAGGATTGCCGCCGCCTCCGGCAACTCCCCATGGCTGACCAGCGCGAGGCCGAGCATCCCGAGCAACGCGGGCCGGTTGATGGCCGCGCCCATCCGCCGCACCAGATCCACCGCGTGCCGCAGCATCAGCACCGCATCACCGGCATCGCCGCGAGCCAGCAAGGCCCGCCCGAGCAGCGCCGCGATGCCCCAGCTTTCGGCCTCCGGGTCGGCATGGCCCATCGCGGCGAGGGCATCCCGCAACCGCCGCTCATCATCGTCGCCGGGCGCTTCGTGATGCAGGCTGTCGCTCCAGCGGAGACCAATCGCAAATGCCGCGGCGCCGGGATAGTGGCTGGTGGCGGCGAGCCGCTCGAAGCGCTCGATCCACGCGCGGGCCTTGCCGAACTGGCCGATCGCCTGCGAAAACCGGGCCAGCCAGAAGAGATCCCAGAGATACCACTCGCTCGCCACCGCCTGCGTTCCCTCGGCCGCGGCGATGACCGCCTCCAGGATGGCGACCACCTCCAGCTGGTAGCCCCGGTACTCCCAGAACGTGTGAAGCCTGCACACCACCTCCAGCGCCGGCTCTACGTCGGCCGCTGGCACGGAGAGGGCGGCGCGGATATTGGCAAGGTCGCGCTCGACGGCATCCAGCGCCGGGAGCGGCTCGGGGCCATACAGCGCCTGCCCCTGGCGACGCGCCCAACCGAACATCCAGCGGGCGTGCGCAGCGACCGCGGCCTCCTCCTCGCCGGCAGCCCGCAGCCGGTCCGCCGCGAACATCCGGATCGGCTCGAGCATCCGGAACCGTCCGGGCACGCCGTCCACCGGGCGAACCAACTGGGCGCTGACGAGCGGGAGCAGGCTACGCTCCAATCCCGGCATCCCGGCCGTGGCGGCAACCCCGGCAACGGCATCGAGCGAAAACCCATCGCGAAAGACGCCCAGCAGGCGCAGCAGGCGGCGCGCATCCCCGGTCAGCGCCCCCTCGCTCCAGGCGAGCGCGGCCTCCATGCTGGCGAACCGCGCCGGGCCATCGCGCCGCCCGAGTGACAGCCCCTCGATGCCGCTCCGTTCCAGCAGCACGGCCAGTCCATCGGCCGGAATCACCGCGGTCTGGGCGGCGGCCAGTTCGATCGCCAGCGGCAGGCCATCCATCAGGGTGACGATGCGGCCCGCGGCGGCGAGGTCGCCGGCATCCGGGTCGCACGTCCCCGCGCTGCGCAGAAAGAGCGCGACGGCGGGGTTCGCCGCCAGCGTCGCGGCATCGAACGCACGCGGCAGCGGGAGCGGATTCACCCGCAGCACATCCTCCCCGGCGATCCGGATCGTCTCGCGGGAGGTCGCGATCACCGAGAGGGTCGGAGCGAGGGCAAGCACCTCCGCGATCTCCGGAGCCGCGCCGACGAGATGCTCGAGGTTGTCCAGCACCAGCAGCACCGGCCGACGCGCGACCGCATCCGCGATGCGCCGCGGCAGCGACGCCCCCGGCCGATCCGCGAGTCCCGCCGCCCGGACAACCGCCTCGAGCACCCGGGAGGGATGCTCGACCGCCTCCAGCGGCGTCCAGATGACCACCCCGCCGGCATCCTGCCTGCGCCGCGCGACCTCGCGGGCGATGGTGGTCTTGCCGATGCCGCCCGCCCCCGCGAGGGTGACGACCCGCGCCCCGGCGCCGAGTCTCCGCTCGATCTCGATCAGATCCGCCGCACGCCCGAGAATCGGCCCCGCGCCGTCGGGCACGGGGATCCTGCCGATGAGCGGCGCGCGATGCGGCAACCGCTGCCCGCGGATCGCCGCGAAGAAGCGCTCCCGGTCCGCCCCGGACAGCCCGAGCGCGCCCGCAAGCAGTTCCCCGGAGCCATCCTGCGGCGTCCGCCGCAGCCCGCGCTCCAGATCGCTGACGGTGCGGGCGGACACGCCGGCCGCTCCGGCCAATTGCTCCTGCGTCAATCCCGCCGCGCGCCGGAACCTCTTCAACAGGTCGGCAAACGGTTCGCTGGACCCATTTGCAGCGGAGTGGCGCGCCGTACCATCCATCGTGCCACGCAGTCTAGGGCATCCTGAGGTTTTCCGCAGATCAGTAGTTGCGGGTCACGGTCCGCCGCAATCCGGGGCATCAGGACGCGACCGCGACCCTCATTTCCTCCAGCGGTGCGTGAATCGCTGCCTACTTCGGTGAGTGGAATGTCATGGACCGGGTGGCGCCGCGGGCAAATACTTCCGACGTAGCTACGCGCGATGCGTGGGGCCGCGACGTGGGCGCCCATCCCCCGTCGCGCGCCACCCCGGGGAACATCACGGAGGCACTCGATGGATGATCGGCGGTTCGACCGGTTGACCCGCGCCCTCGGCGGCGCAACGACACGACGGGCCGGCATCGGCGCAGCGCTGGCCGGGGCGATCGGCACGGCCCTGTGGAGCAGCGGCGCGTTGGGAGGCAAGCGCAGCGAGCCCGAGGGACCCTGCGGAAACGGCAGCAGGGCCGACAATATCTGCTCGGCCGACCGCGACTGCTGCACCAACCATTGCGACAGGATCTCCCGGCGCTGCCGCTGCCTTCAGCGCGGGGAGCGGTGCAAGTCGAACCAGTCCTGCTGCGGCAGCCACGCCTGCATCGACAGCGTGTGCACCAGCAACAAGCCGCCGGCCCCGCCGACCAGTACGCCAGTGCCGACGGGCACGCCAATTCCCACCGCGACCCCGACCGGCACCCTCACTCCCTCGCCGACCCCGACCAACACCCCGGTGCCCGAGCCCTGCACCGTCTGCGCGTCCGGATGCCAGTACACCAGCGTCAACGACGCCATCAAGGCCGCCGCCGACGGCAGCACGATCACCGTTGCGCCCGGCACATGGATCACCTACGCCGATTCGTCACGCAACCTCACCATCCGGGGATGCACCGCGCAGGGCGGCTCGACCAGCAACGTCATTCTTCAGGAGAGATCCCCGTATGTTGGCGTCGTGGTCGGGTCGATCAAAGGGGCGACCATAACCCTCGCCAACCTCACCATTGCCGGAAACGGCACGAATGCATCCTCACAAGCGCTGACGGCCTACGGGGGCCATTTCATCCTGGACGGCGTCAAGATCATGAATTTCGGGAATCAAGCCGTGCAATTGTCCGGCGGGTCCCTCACCGCGACATCCACCATCTTTTCCGGGAACCGCAGGGCCATCCGGATGTTCAACGCCACCTTCACCGGCACCCGGACCGATTTCTACGGCGACGGCAAGACATCACTGAACGCGATCCAGGTTCTCTCCATGCCAGCCGACGAAAGCGCCAGCATCACGATCACCCAGGGCATCGTCACCGGCTACGTCGACAGCGCCTTCCTGTTGCCGGACTCGGATGGTCCAATCAACCTGACGCTCGACGGCGTGGTGGTGCGCAACAACACCGGCGGCAACGGAGGCGCGGGGGCGGCCATCAACGCCGGGGATCAGGCGAATATCCTGCTCAAGGGCGCCACCGCGTTCCGGAGCAACCGCGCCACCGCATCCAAGGGCGCGACCGACGGCGGCGCGATCCGGCTGAAGATCAAGTCTTCCGCCAACGCGCGGCGGGCCTCGCTGAAGATCGTCGGCAACGAGGTCGAGTTCCGCAACAACCAGGCGGTTCCCACCGGCTCTGCGACCTGCTCGACCTGCGCGGGAGCGATCGAGGTCGAGTGCAACAGCAAGATGCAGGTCGAGTTCAGCCGCGTGCGAACCGCGACCTACACCAGCAACTCCCCGATCAACTGCGCCCTGCTCGAACGCGCCAGCGGCGGCGGGCAAAAGGAAGTGCCGAACTGCAATTACGGCTGTTCGAGACGCAGGAGACCGACGGATCGGCGGCCGGCGGAGGTGGGCCGGGCG
>CAIPGK010000446.1 GCA_903864575.1 uncultured Chloroflexota bacterium | reverse complement strand
CTCCTCTGCCTCAACTCGGCGGGGGAGAGCGTCTACGTGAAGGGCGTCTCGGCTCGGTCCAACCCGTTCCCCGCCCTGCCGCCCAACGACCTCTTGCCGCTGGCCGAGATCAGCAACTCCTGGATCGGCAAGCCTTCGGGCAACGTCACGCTCGACTTCGCGGCCTTCATCAACGGCTTCATGAGCCCCGCCGCGAACATCACGTTCTTCGCGGCGAACAACCGCAAGGCCGGGCAGTCGGGTCAGATCAGGGTCTGGAACCCCTCGGCGCGCACGCTCAGCCTCAACACCAGCATTTTCGTCACGCCAAACGGCGCGGGCATCGCACTCGGCACGGGCCGCAACATCCTCTCGTACTACGTGGACGATGAGTTGCTGGTGCATGTGTTTCTGGCCGGAAAGGGGATGGCGTAAATGGGAGTTCTTCCTGGGATTGGAGGGCTGATTGGGACGGGTGGGCCGGGCTTTGGTACGTATCTCGTCGCGCAGCAGCAAGCCGGCTCGTCCTCGTCGATTTCCATCGCGGCGGCCCCTACGCCCAATGAGCACGAAAGCCGCATCATCGCGGCGTTCATATCGCACGAGGGCAGTCGAACGCTCTCCAGCTTCCAAGTAAACCGTGTCAGCGCTACCCGGTACACTGCGACTAGCTCGACCGGATCGGCACCCTTTGTGCTTGCGAGCATCGCGCTCTTTGATTTCCCCGTGGGCACTCAGGCTGACTTCACGACCAACTTTAGCGGCAACGTATCCAGCGCGGCTCATGTCAGCGTTTTCGAGCTTGTTGGGGTCACGCGAACGGGCCTGCTATCCGCGACGGCGCAGACCGAAAGCGGCACCGGGCGATGGTTCAGCGGCCCCGATTACACGGCTGGGGGTATGGCTCTCACAATGATCACCAGTTCGTTGTGGCCTTCCATGGGCGGCACCCCACAGCACGCCCCTATCCAGCTTGCGGCAGGTGGCATCAACGGTGCGTACACCTACCGCGCTGGCCTTCTCCTACCCACCGCAAGCGAAACCAACCAGACGTTCGGCACGGCGGGTGCCGATCCCGGAAAGTACGCCGTTTCCGTTGTCACCCTACCTCCCTTGTAAGGACCAGTCATGCTCTACCTTGAAACCCCCGAGGGCTTCGTCCTTTGGGTCGGCCAGCCTATTGCTGGCATCCTCCACCCTCGCGACATCGAGCAAAAGTGGACGGCCGCAGAGCTTGAGGCCGCGGGCCTCTATGCTCCGGCGGAGGCCGCGCCAGTGCCCGAAGGCAAGCGCGTCACCTCGACCAGCGTTCAGCGAGTTGAGGGCGCCGTTCGCTACGTCCACGCGTTGGAAGATATCCCGCCCATCGAGCCCGCCGATATCGTGCTGTCGGATCGCCAGCTCAGGCTGGGCCTGATCGCGGCGGGCGTCCTGCCGTCTGCCGTTCGCAGCGCCATCGAGGCGGCCGTGACCGACCCGCTCGAACGGGAGGCGATGCTGACGTGGTTCGACTACACGCGGGATATCCGGTGGGATCACCCCGTCACTCAGCAGCTCATGGCCATCGCGGGCTTCGCCCCCGAGGCGGCCGAGGCAATGTGGCTGGGGGCGGCGACTATCGAGGCCTAGGCCCGAT
>CAIPGK010000445.1 GCA_903864575.1 uncultured Chloroflexota bacterium | reverse complement strand
TCGATGCACGTGCGGCGGGAGTTCGCCGGGTCATCAACATCGGATACGCCCCGGAGCGATGGGAGTCCACGATCGCGCTCGCAGATCGCAACCCGATGGTCTCCTACAGTCTGGGCATCCACCCGGGCCACGCGGACGAGTTCTCGGCCATGGCGCTCGATCGCCTCGCCGAGCTGTGCCGAACCCGAAAACCGGTCGCCATCGGCGAAATCGGCATGGATTTTCACTGGAGTGGCCCCTCCGCGGCGCAGCAGGAGACCGCCCTTCGCGAGCAGCTACGGCTCGCCCACGCATTCGGACTGCCAGCGGTCATTCATCAGCGATCCGCCGAGGCCGAAACCCTTGCAGTTTTCGAGTCAGAACCGAACCTGCCTCGGCTGATCCTGCACAGCTTCGACGGGTCGGCGCGCTATGCACGATTCGCAATTGCGGTAAATGCTATGGTTGGGGTCGGCGGCCTGGCCACGAAGCAGGCATCTGCGTCATTGCGGACGCTCCTGGAGACGGTTCCCGTGGACCAGATCGTGCTCGAAACAGACGCTCCCTACCTCATTCCGTCCGGCGCGCGGGGCCGCGCCAACGTTCCCGCCAACATCCCCGTGATTGGGCGCCGGTTGTGCAGTCTCTGGGCTTTGGATGAACCGGGGTTCGCCCGGATGACGACCGCAAACGCGGCCCGGGCATTCGGACTGGATGACATCGGGAGCGTGACATGATGGCATTCGCCCCGATCATCCTCGTCGCAACCTCCAACACCGGGAAACTCCGCGAATTCGAGCGCCTGCTCCCGGCGGGCGTCCGCATCCGGTCGCTTGCTGACGAGGACGTGACGCTCCCGGAGGAAACGGGCGAAACCTTCGCCGAAAATGCCCGTATCAAGGCCATGGAGGGAGCACGGCAATCCGGCCTCCTCACCATTGCTGACGATTCGGGCATCGCCGTGGACGCGCTCAATGGCGCGCCCGGCATCCGTTCCGCTCGTTTCGCTGGAGAACCCGCCTCGGACACAACGAACCGGGCGGCGCTCCTGCTCGCATTGGATGGCGTCGCTGAATCCGGCAGGACGGCGCGTTTCGTATGCTGCGTTGCCATCGCCAATCCGGAGGGGATCGTCGCCGAGGCCATGGGCGTCTGCGATGGCGCCGTCGGATTCACGGAACGAGGCAGCCATGGCTTCGGCTATGACCCGCTCTTTGTCTTGCCGGACGGGCGCACGATGGCCGAACTCACCCCGGACGAGAAGGACGCCGCCAGTCACCGGGGCAAGGCCTATCAGGCCATTCTTCCCACCCTTCGCGCACGTCTTGGAGAAGCATCATGAGCGCGACCGAGGTCGGGCGGCAGGTGCTCCCGGCGCCGCCGTTGCCCAAATCGGTTCCAAGCTGGATCGACGGCCTGCGCCGGGCTGGCGCCCAGCCTGTCATCGCGGTCGCGGGATCGCGCGGCAAATCAACGGTGATTCACCTCCTCGACGCGATCCTCTCCGCCGCGGGCGTTCGTTCCGTCCTCTGGACCGACCACGGCGTCACCATCCAGGGTCGCAAGCAACGCGGCGAACTGGTTCCCTGGACACGAGGGATGTCCCTGATCGCCAGCGGCGGGCTGGACCTCGCGATCCAGGAACTCGACTGGGACACCGTTGCGGCGGTTGGTCTGCCGCAAGGCGCGTACCCACTCGTCGCGGTCACCAACCTGTGCGCAAACAACGACGCCTGCCTGCTCCAGGAGGAGACGCTTCGGGCTGTCCGCGCCCTGAGGAGCATCCGCGCTGCCGCCCACCCCGACGCCCGACTCGTGCTGAACGGCGATGATTGGGCCGTGGCCGGCGGCGACAACGAGGCCGACCCGCGGAATATCCTCGTCACCCAGTCGCGGGACACGCCACTGGTGCGATCCCACCTCCAGCACGGCGGAATGGCGGCATGGGTGGAGGACGGGGCTGTCCGGTTCGGCAGCAATCCCGATCCCGCGCCCCTCTTCGCCCTCGCCAACGCCCCGATCACGGGAGGCGGCGGATTTGGATTCCAGGTGGCCAACCTGCTCACCG
>CAIPGK010000444.1 GCA_903864575.1 uncultured Chloroflexota bacterium | reverse complement strand
GATCTCTCACCGGCGCCGCGATCCTGCTGCCCGAGACGATCTCCCAGCTCGAAGCAACCCGGTTGATGCCATTCCAGCGCTCACTGATGTTCTGGTTGGGAGCCATCGGCGCGTGGCGGGTCGTCGGAGCGTTGGCCCGAACGCGTCGCTGGGCGGCGGAGATTGCGACCGCCGTGCTGGTCGTGCTGGCGGCCGCAGTCGTCCTGTTCTGGCTCCGTCCCGGTGGAGCAGCCATTCCGCTGCCGGGACCACCTGAGGCGCCTGATCGCGGGTTGTATGCCGTCGCGCGATCCGGTGTCTCCTCCCAGGCTGATCTCGAAGCCGCTGTCATCGCGGCGGACGCTGCCGCCCCGCCGGGAACCGCCATCCTTGTCCTCGGCTCCAATCTCTCGTGGCACCAGCAACTCTGGGCGCCCCTCTGGAGCGACCGGCCATTCCTGTACGACAACTGGCTCTGGTTCTGGCGCTCCAACCACGACGGTCCGCCGGGATATGCGTTTGCAGGTGGCCACTCCTACCCGAAACCGCAACTCGCGCTTGATGCGTCCTATCTGCGGGCCCACGGGATCGGGGCGGTGGTCGCGACCGCGGAGTTCGCGAATGCCGCAGCCCGCCGCCCATGGCTGCAGCCTGTTGCGAATGCAGATGCCGCCTACCGAACCTGGACGGTGACCGACGCCAACCCGCTCGTGACCAGCGGTGACTCCGTGCCAGCCGCGGATGTCACCTACAGGAACGGGCACATCGATGCCGTCATGCGCCACGATGGCGTCGCCACGGTCGCGCAAGCGTGGTTCCCACGATGGCAGGCGACGATCGGCGGCAGTCCGGCGCCCGTCGTCTCCGATACGGCCGGAATGCTGCGGACCGAACCCCTGCTCGCAGGTTCCGGTCTTTCCCTCCGCTACGAAACAGATCTCCTGGACTGGCTCGCCCGGGCGCTCTCCGGTTGCGGGGCGCTCCTCGCCATCGGGCTCCTGTGCCTCAGGCGCGATGCACGCCATCGCGCCATCGGCGGCGGCAGGGTATCCTCCTGAAGGCAGCGCCGCTGCCCGAACGCGCGACTCGAATCGCGCCGCCGAACGGCCAGCGATGGAGCCGCTGCCCCTGATGACCGACGCCACGATCCGCTCGCGCGCCCTCCCAGGAGGAGACCTCGTCCGCGCGCTCTTCGACCGAAACGTCATGGGTCTCGCCGACCGCGGCGGCGCGAGCAACCTCGTCGGGGACCGCTGGGCCGATCTTGTGGCGGACGAAGCCTCGACCTGGGCAGGCAGTTTGCGACCCGTCCCCGGCGCCGCCGGGGAGATGCTGCAGGTCGAACGGGTGGAACGACTCGACGCCACCCCGCGCGTGGCGGCGCTCGCCAGCAAGCGCGGGCTGCAGAATCCCGATATCCTGCTGATCGGCGAGCGCGGCGGACACCCGACCGTGCAGGCTGCGGACGCCAAGTTCTCGGTCGAGACCGCCCGCGCGAAACAGGTCAGCCCGGAAGTCGTCGAGGCCCTGCTCGGTCTCCGCGACGAACTTCCCGAAGTCTTCGCCGCCGTGGACCCGATGGCTGACCGGGTACCCGGCATCTTCGTCTGCCCCGATTACCCCCTGACCCACCTGATGATGACCCGGAAACAGGGCATCGTCCGCACCACGGTGCGTCCGGACGAGGTGGTGTTGGTGCATGCCGATCCGGGCCGATTCTTCGCACCGATCGAGGGCAGCGGCGCGATGGAACCACTAGCCATCGTCGACCGGTTGCCGGTCACCACCGAGGAGAGTCTCCTCGCGGCCTTGTACTACTTCCGGCTCGCGCGCGCAGCCTGCGGGTGCTGGCTCGACGCCACCCGGCCGCTTCTGGCCCATAACGACCATACGGCGCTCGACGAAGCCGCGGTCGTCGCCGAGACCCGGTCCCGCAGCTTCGGCGCGCGAGACGCCTACGCCGTCATCCTGCAATGGAATGATGACGTCGAGCAGGTCCGCCGACAGCGCGCCGCCGTCGATCAGGTCGCGCAGATACCGGTCATGAACAAGGATTTGCGCGCGCGGGTCGAGCAGATCTGTACCTCGCTCGGGACGGAGGATCAACCATCGCTCAACCAGGTTCGGCGGCGACTGACCGGATGGTGGCGGGGGGAACTGCGCGACCGGGTCGGCCCGATCGCTCCGCCGGTCTCCGATCTTCCGTCCGAATTGGTCCGCGTCGGAGCGGCAGGCAGGGAGCTCGAGCCGATGCTTTCCGCGCAGATCGAGCGCGTGGTAACCGAACTCGTGGAGGCCTCCCACATCGGGTCATCGGGAGTCCAGGCCTGATCCCGCGTCGATTGACCATCAGATCTCGGGGGCGGGGAGGACCCCGCCAGACTCGGCGAACCAGGACAGGAGTACGACGGTGGCACAGGATGACGGGCTTGACGACTACTACGACCGGTTGCAGGAGCTCGATGCAGCCTCTTTGTGCGACGGCGCGGGCACAGCGCGGGCGCAGGTCCGGGTGCCTGACCCGGACGCGGGCATTCGTCTGCTGTCGGCAGGGGAGAAGCTGATCGGACGTGCCCATCCCGTCCAGTGCGACACCGATTTTCTCGAGGTCTGGATGGGCATCGAGAGCGCCGAACCCGGCGATGTACTGGTGATCGAGGCCGCCGACCGCGCGATCATCGGGGAGCTGTTCGCCAGCGAAGCAGCGCGCAAGGGACTCGCGGGCATCGTCGTTGATGGGTACGTCCGAGATCTCGCCTTCCTCCGCGAGTTCGACCTCCCGGTCTACGCCCGAGGCACGACCCCACAGGCCGGCACCATTCAGGTTGCGACCGGCGGCACGGAAGAAGCCACCATTGCCGGCGCATGGGTCCAGAAAGGCGACATCGTCTTCGGCGATCTCGATGGCGTCGTCTTCTTCGATCCCGAGGTGCTCGATCGCCTCGTTCCCGCCGCCGAGGACGTTCAGGAGCGTGAGGCCGCCATCCTCGAATCGATCGGTGAGGGTCGCTCCGTTTTCGACCACACGAACCTGCACCAGCACTACCGGCTGCGTCTGGATGGGGAGGAGAGTGGCATCGCGGTATCGGCCGATCCGATCCGGGGGCGTCACCGGGGGTAGCG
>CAIPGK010000443.1 GCA_903864575.1 uncultured Chloroflexota bacterium | reverse complement strand
ATCTCGGTGGGCCCGACGCTCGAAGGCGTCCACTCCCCGGCCGAGCGGCTCGAGGTCGCCAGCGTTCCGAAAGAGTATGCGCTGCTTGCCGCGACGCTCGCGGCTATCGGGCCAGCGTGACGCGGCTTTGCGGCGCTGTGTCGGGATTGGCGCGGGTCCGTGACGCGCACGACGACGCAACGGGTGGGCGCTGATGATTCCTGTCGTTTCCGCTCGACCTCTCTCCGCATTCGGTTGCCCGGCGCGCATCAACGACACCCTGCGCCGCCGCCACTCGCGTGTACGAGCAGCCGCGAGGCGACGGTCCAAAGGCCCGTCGCCTCGGAACGTCTTGCCGTGCGGCTACCTGCAGCCCTGGTCTCCGCAGGCATCCCCGCAGTTCGGGCCGCACGCAGCGCGGCCGCTCGTGCCGCAGACATAACACTTGTTCGTGGCGCAAGCGCAGGAGCAGCCGCCGTCGATGTACTGAACTGCGACATCGCCGGCCGAGCTGACGCCGGCGGGAGTGGTGTCCGGACGGGCGTTGGGATTCGAATCGCAGACCTTGAGATCCATCTGCCAGGTCTGTGTGCCCGGAACGTAATCGGCGTGGAGCACCCGCCAGTTGATGCCCGCGAGGCGGATCTGCGGGACGCCCTTCATATGGCCGTTGTTGGATTTCTTGTTGATGATCCGCTCGAGTTGCTTGTCGTTGATCGTCCGCTTCTTGCCTGACTTCATGTCGTCGAAGGAGCCTTCGCCGAACGCGCCGACGGTGGCGTTGTAGCGGAGCGGGTCACCGCCATCGTGCTTGGTGAAGACGGCGGGACCCCACGGCAGCCGCCAGAAGTAAGTGACGCCGCCCGACTTCTTCTTCTTTTCGGCATCGGCGCCGGACTGGGCGTCAGTCCCGGCGGTCATCTCCCGGACGGCCACCCCTGCTGCAGCAGCGCCAGCTGCCAGTTTCGCAAGGGCGGATCGGCGATCGTGCACATCGAACATGTCGGTCTCTCCCCAATTGCCGGGAGCCCCTCGGCTCGCCGTATCCATCGAGCGACGGGTTCGAACCACTCGTCGCCGGACAATCAGTGAACCATTGTCCTGAGTTGCAGGATAACGTTCCGATGTAACCGTGCAATGGACCATCGGTGCCGTCCTGGACCCTCATTCGTGCCGGCTTTGCCGTGCCCCGGTCATCCCGGAAACGGGTCGGACCGGCGGCAACTCCGGCCGGTATCGGCGGATACCAATGGTTCTCAACGCAACTCCGCTCGCCATCTCCTCGATCAGTCGGTCGGGCGCTCTGCAACGACCGGCGGCTTGGGCAACGCACCCAAAGAGCGTCTAGCAGGTTGACAGTCATCGAGGATACAACGCCAGGCGGCACTTGAACAGGGAAACAGGTCGATGCTGCGCTGAATTCCGCAGCATCGCTACAGAATCGGGGCGGGTTCGGGTTCGGTCGGGGAACACATCGGCGGTCAGGCGGGGGTAGAAGATGGAGAATCGACCATCCTCAGCTGATTCACAACCGAACTGGATCTAGCATAACGTGTTGTGATAGAACATTTCGGGTTGTGCAATGACCAACACAGAGACCTCGCCGGTTGGCGCCCGGCCCAGCCGCCGTTCGGAGCGGGTTGACCTGCGGGAGCCTGTCACGGGGTGGGAACGGTGGACAGCATCCCAACGGATGGGGCGAGAGCCAATCCACCAGGTGGACAGGCGCGTTCCCACGCGGCGCGGTCCCTGCCGCCTGCGAGACCGGCGAGCGCGTCCTCCACCGGGGCCCACAGGCCCAGCTCCTGCCACTGCCGGAACCTCCGCCAGCAGGTCGCGGGGCTGGCTGTTCCCGGTCCCTGCGGGACGTCGCTCCAGGCCGCTCCGGTCCAAACCGTAAACAGGATGCCGGTGATGACCGCCCGGTCATCGGCCCACGGGCGCCCACCCTTCGGTCGATGCTCGCGTGCGGGCAGGATCGGCGCGATGGCCGTCCACAGGTCTTCTGCCAGCAGGCGAGGCGATGGCGAGGCGGCCTGGCGGGGCTCCGTACTGCGCGGGAGGTCACCATCCCGAAAAACCGGCGCGACGGGGACCCAGAAGACGAATGTGGACCCGGTCCCCTCGGCGCTGTCCACCGTCACATCACCGCCATGCGCCCGCGCAATGGCCCGGACAATCGGGAGACCGAGACCGAAACCTTCGATGTCGCGGGTCGAATGGGAGCGCACTCGAACGTGACGGTCGAAGATGCGCTCGAGATTCGCGGCGGGGATGCCAACTCCGCGGTCCCGCACCTCGACTTCCACCAGCGTCGCGGTTTGCCGCGTCGAGACCATGACCGGTTCACCGCCCGGGGAGTAGGTCACGGCGTTGGCGACGAGGTTGGTCAGCGCGCGGATCATTGCGTCCCTGTCCGCGATGATTTCCGGCAGGGATGGCGCCAACTCGAGCCTGATCTCATGTCCCGGCCAGGCGGCGCGCACGCTCGCCGCGGAGACCGAAACGATCTCGTTCAGCGATGCCGGTTCGCGCTCGATCCGGCTGAGACGGGCCTCGAGCGATTCGGCATGCAGCATCTCGCTGACGAGCCGGCTGAGCCTGCCCGCGTTGGAGGAGATGGTGTCGAGATAGCGGGTCATTTCGGGATCGGCCTGCTGGCGACTGCGGAGGAGATCGGTCAGTCCGAGCACGGCGGTGAGCGGGGTGCGCAGGTCGTGAGCGAGCATCGCGAGAAACTCGGCGCGATCCTTCCCGAGGGCGACGAGTTCCTCGTTGGCCTGTTGCTGCAGTTCGAGCGCCCGGGTCATCGCCTGTTCGGCATCCTTGCGCTCGGTGATCTCGCGGACGTTGTACACGATCCCGTTCACGGAGGGGTTGTCGGTATGGTTGACGCCGACGATCTCGACCCAACGCCAGCTGCCATCGGCGTGCAGGAACCGGCCTTCGCTTGTGGCGATCGCGCCGGGAGCAAGGCGGACGTCACGGGCCATCCGGTTCACGGCGGGGAGATCGTCCGGGTGGACGAGTTTCGCCTTCAGGTGGTCGTCGGGCACGGCGGGTTCCCACCCGATGATGTTGCGGATGGCCGGGCTGATCCAGACGAAGCCAATGCCATCCTGGACGATCATGGTGGTGTCGGTCGAGCGCTGGACGAGGGCGCGGAAGCGCGCCTCGCTTGCAGCCAACGCGAGTTCGGCCTCTTTCTGGGCGGTGATGTCGATTACAAGACCTTGCCAGTAGAGGGGAACGCCGGAGGGATCGCGGACGATTTCGGTCTCGTTGTAGAGCCAGATCCAGCGTCCGTCCTTGCGGCGAAGACGATAGGTAGCGATGAATGGTTCGAGCGTGCGGTCGGTGCGCTCACCAAGTGGGCGCATTGCTTCGCGGTCCTCGGGGTGAACGAGGCGGGTCAGGAAGTCGCGCTCGGTCAGCAGTTCGTCCGGGTGATAGCCGGTGATCTCCTCGATGCGGGGGCTGATGAAGAACGGTGGCTGATCGGGTTCGAGGGGGTGCATGAAGACGGCGGCGGGAATCTGTTCGACCAGTTGCCGGTAGCGCTGCTCGGCGGAATCCCGGAACGGCAGCTCTGGCACCTGATCGAGGTCGCTCATCGTGGGATCACTCGCTGACTCGAGACGGCGCGTCACTGCGCCTGACGTGAAGCCCGGGGGCTCGCCTGGTTCCCGCGGTGGTACCGGGAGCGGGATTCGAACCCGCACGCCTTGCGGCGGAGCATTTTGAGTGCTCTGCGTCTGCCATTTCGCCACCCCGGCACGGGTGAACGACACGTAGTGTACCCCACGCTGCGCCGCATTACGGGAGGGCGCGGTGCTATTCTCCGGTGATTCAGTTGCCGCATGCCTGCAGGGAGGGTCCGCCGCCGATGGCTGTTGAAGTTGCCGCCACGCCCGAAGTCGTTGCCTACTCGATGGTCATCGGCGGGAAGAGCGTTCCCGCCGCGACCGGGGAGACGTTCAAGACCGTCAGTCCCACGACCAACAAGCCGATCGGGATCATCCCGAAGGCGGGACTCGAGGACGTCGAGCGGGCCGTCATGGCTGCCCGACAGGCCTTCGATGAGGGACCGTGGCCGCGGATGACCCCGCTGGAGCGGTCGCGCGCACTGCACCGGGTGGCGACCCTGCTGCGCGAACGGATCGACGAGATCGCGCGGCTGGAGACGATGAACTGCGGGAAGATCATCGTCGAGTCGAGAGGCGACGTGACTTCCAGCGCCAACTGCTTCGAATACTACGCCGGGCTGGCGACCCAACTCTGGGGCGAGCAGATCCCGATGAACGGGCCGCTGCTGGACTACACGCTCCGTGAGCCGGTCGGCGTTTGCGCCCAGATCGTGCCGTGGAACTTCCCGTTGCTGATGGCGGCGTGGAAACTTGCGCCTGCGCTGGCGGCGGGGAACACGCTGATTCTCAAGCCTGCCAGCGTCACCCCGATCACCGCGATCATCCTCGGCGAAATCTGCCGCGACGCCGGGATTCCCGATGGCGTGGTGAATGTCATCACCGGGCCGGGCAAGGAAGTTGGAGAGGCGCTGTGCGCTCACCCGGCCGTTGACAAGATCGCCTTCACCGGCGAAACCGAGACCGGCAAGCGCATCCTCCAGCTCGCGTCGGGCACGATCAAGAAAGTGACCCTGGAGCTTGGCGGCAAGTCGCCCAACATCGTCTTCCCGGACGCCGATTTCCCCGAGTCGATTGACGGCTCCCTGTTTGCCATCTACACCAACGCCGGGCAGCGTTGCACCGCGCGGACCCGGCTCTTCCTGCACAAGGACATTCACGACCGGTTCCTGTCCGAGTTCGTGGAAAAGGCGCGCAGGATCCGCATCGGCGACCCGCTCGACTTCGAGACCCAGATGGGGCCGGTCATCTCCCGCACCCAGCAGCAGCGCATTCTCCAGTACTGCCAGTTCGCGCAGGATGATGGCGCGATCCTCGCCTCCGGCGGCCGCAGGGTGGCGGATGGCGCGCTTGCCGACGGCAACTTCATCGAGCCGACCGTGTTCGATCAGGTCACCGCGGACATGCGCCTCGCGCAGGAGGAAATCTTCGGCCCGGTGCTGGCGGTGATTCCGTTCGAGACCGAGGACGAACTGGTCCGTATGGCGAACAGCACCATCTACGGGTTGGCCGCGACGATCTGGACTCGCGACATCAAGCGCGCGCACACGTTGGCGCGGAGAATCCAGGCCGGGAACGTGTCCATCAACTATCCGACGGTGAATCCGCCGGAGGCGCCGTTCGGCGGATACAAGCAGAGCGGTCTCGGCCGGGAACTCTCACGCCATGTGATGGACCTCTACACTCAGGTGAAGAATGTGGTGGTCAATCTCAATCCTGAGCCATTCGACTGGTACGGCCGCTGGCCGACGCCGCCGCGCTAGCGCGGGCGACATTCCGGGATCGTGCGCGCCGGGCAGACGGAGATTCCGCCTGCCCGGTGACCTTTGCGGTCGACAGCCGGGATTGGAGCTGGACGAAGCGGGTATCCCTGCAAGGACGCTTCTGCCTCCTCGAGTGTGACGGTACACTATCACTCCGAACGTCAGGGGGGTTTTCGGGAGAGGGTTCGCACATGTCGCTCAACATCGAGTTCGTCTCGTCGATCTGGACCGTGGATTGCGCCGGGAGCCCGCGAGAGATCGGCCGCGCTCATGGCGAGACGGCTCGGCGCGCGATCGATCTCGGGATCCGCAACTGGTGCGCGCTGATCGAGAAACGGCATGGCATGAACGCCGATGCCTACCTCAAAGGTTTTCTCGCCCAGACCGAT
>CAIPGK010000442.1 GCA_903864575.1 uncultured Chloroflexota bacterium | reverse complement strand
ATATTTCGGACGAGCACGATGTGGCCGAGGTGGCCGCCGCGATCCTGAAGCTCTATGCCGAGGAGACCGGACGGACCGTGATGCAGGAGGCGCAGGAGGACGACCTTGTTGCGATCTCCGTACCCACCCCGCCAGCTCCGATGGCTCCGCGCAATGATGCCGGGATGGTCAAGCTGACCGTCAGCGTTGGGCGGCAGCATGGCATCCGGCCGCAGGACATCGTCGGGGCCATCGCCAACGAGGCGAACATCCCTGGCCGCGCGATCGGGGCGATCGACATCTACGATGCATTCTCCTATGTGGACGTGCCGCAGGAGTTCGTCAGCCGCGTGCTTGGCTCGATGGGCGGGATCAGGATGAAGGGCGTCAACGTCCGCGTCGAGATCGCGCAGGGCGTTCCTGCCGGTTCGCAGCGCCCGCCGCAGGGCGGATTCCGCGGCGGGCCGCCGCGAGACGGCGGCGGCGGCGGTTTCCGGGGCGGTCCTCCTCCGCAGCGGGGCGGATTCGATCGCGCTCCGCAGGGCGGGGGCGGCTACCGTGGTGGTCCCCAGCAAGGAGGCTTCGACCGCGATCGCGACCGCGCCCCGCAAGGCGGCGGCGGATACCGCGGCGGCCCCCCGCAGGGCGGTAATGACCGCGACCGCGCTCCGCAGGGCGGCCAGCAACAGGGTGGATTTCGCGGCGATCCCATGCAGGGCGGGTACGACCGCGATCGCGCCCCGCAGGGTGGCGGCGGCTACCGGAGCGGCCAGCAGGGAGGCTACGACCGCGACCGCGCCCCGCAAGGCGGCCAGGGCAGTCAGGGCGGCTACCGGGGCGGCCCGCAGCAGGGTGGTTCCGATCGCGCTCCTGCCCCGCGCGGCCCGTATGCTCCCCGTCGGGATGCCGCGCCCGGCCAGCGCCCGCCACAGGTCGGCGGGGTCCGCACCACCCGTCAGGGCGATTGGCAGGACAATGCGCCGACGCGCAACACGCGCGACCGCGACGACTACGGCGCCCCCGCCAAGCGGTTCGAGCGCACCGGCCCGGGCACGTTCAAGCGCCGCACCCGCGAGGACTGACGGCGACCCATCGTTCGATTGACCGAAATCCCCCGCTCCCGGCGCCCGGGAGCGGGGGATTTTCCGAAACGACCGTCAGAACCAACGCGTGCCGGCGAGGCTCCCGCTGCATACGGTGGCGTCTGCAGTCGGGATTCATGCCGATGGCAGGCGCTACGCCGAACGCACCAGCAGCACCGGCGCGGGCGCCTCCCGGATCAATTTGTCGGCGACGCTCCCGATCAGCCACCGCGACAGGCCGGCGCGCCCGTGGCTGGTCATCACGATGAGGTCGGTGGACTCCACGGCGTCGAGTATGCCCTGCGCGGGCGAGCCAGTCGCGACGCGGGTCAGCACGCGCAGACCGCTTGCTTCCAGTGGCGAGGCGAGCGCGGAGAGATGGCGGTTCGCGGTGGCCTCCACGTCCCGCCGGCTGTCGTCCCAAACGGATTGATCGATCGTGGCATCGATGGTCGGGTGGTCGACCCGGATGTCGCGGAGGATTTCGGTCAGGTCGACGATACGCAGCAGCACCAGCGGCAGACCCAGGT
>CAIPGK010000441.1 GCA_903864575.1 uncultured Chloroflexota bacterium | reverse complement strand
GGCTCCCTCCCGGTGGGCGATGGGTTGGACCTGTGCGCGGGAAGCGGCATTGCCGGCCTGTCGATGCTGGCTCGCGGTCGCGCGGGGAACTGGGTGGGTGTCGACCGTTCGCTCCAGGCTGTCCGGGCGTCACGCTTCAATGCCGCGCTCAATGGGAGCGCGCCGCGCTATTCCTCCAATCCGGGGAATCTCTACGAACCGGTCAGGGGACGGCAGTTCAGCCTCATCGTATGCAACCCGCCCTTCATCCCGGTGCCGGACGGCCATGCCTTTCCCGTCTATGGCGATGGAGGCGAGGATGGCGCCTCGATTCTTCGACCGGTCATTCTCGGCCTGTCCGATCACCTTGCTCCCGACGGCCAGGCGATCATCTATGCAGAGGGGATTGGAGACGCGACGGGTCCGTTCATTCGAGACGAGTTGGTGAGCGCCGCAGGGCGATTCGGCCTGGATTTCTCGCTCCGCGTCGTCTCCTCGGTGCCGGGTTCTACCGCCCTTTACACCCTCGGTCAGATGCTCTCGGGGGCATCCCCGTCGCGATTGGACGAGTTGGAAGCCTGGAAATCACTTTTTGAGCGAACCCGAACCTCACGATACGTCAAGTACCTGCTCAAGGCCACGCATGGCGCTGGAAAATTCGAGATCACGACGCTGGCGATTTGAACCCGACGGACGGTCACGGTCATCCGTACATTCGACGGGAGACGAAGCATCGGCGACCATCCGGTCGGAGCCTGAAGGCTGCCGGTAGACGCGAGACGAGCAGAGAGGAATGTCGTGGAAGTCAGCAACCTTCGCGTGCTTGTGTTCGGCGCCAGCAGCGGCATTGGCAGGGCCACCGCGAGCGCATTCGCCGCGGCGGGCGCCCACGTGACTGCCGCGGCGCGCAGGATGCCCGAACTGCAGGCGCTCGCCGACGAGCGCGGCGTTCGGGTGGTGGCGTGTGACGTCTCGCGTCGCAGCGATGTGGACGCCGCCGTGGCCGCGGCGATGGAGGACGGGGGCAGGCTGGATGTCGTGGTCAACGCGGCTGGCCTGAACATCAGGCAGCGCCAACTCGGCGTCCTCACCGAGGAGGACTGGAACCGCATGATCGCCACCAACCTCACCGGCGCCTTCAATACCCTGCAGGCGGCCGTCTCCGTGATGCGTGCTGGCGGCGGCGGGTTGATCGTCCAGATTTCGTCGTCATCCGGCAAGTGGGGCGATCAGTCGGGCGCGGCCTACCAGGCGGCGAAGGCGGGCATCATCGGGCTGTGCCAGTCGGCGATGGCCGAGGAGCGGCACAACGGCATCCGGGCGACCGCGCTCCTGCCGGGACTCGTCGATACGCCGTTCCCGCTGCAGCGGCCAAACCCGCCCGATCAGCAAACGCTGGCGAAAGCGCTGCAGCCCGAGGATGTCGCGGCGGCCTGCCTCTTCCTGGCCGGGTTGCCGCCCCGCGCATATGTCCCTGAACTGGCGCTGTTGCCGGGCGCGCTCCAGGTGGTCGGGATGACCTCCGCCTGACCAGCGCCGGCGAGCGCGGCTGGCGACTGGAAGTCGATGGCCGAAGGATTCACGCCAAAGTTGACGCCGAAACTCAGGCGCACCATGCGGCTGCGGTCATCGCCATGGTTCGCGCCGCGAGGATGAGTTGGGCGATCTCGACGTACTCGTTGGGGCTGTGGGCCTGGGCAATGCGGCCCGGGCCGAAAATCGAGCCGACAATGTCGTGCTCGGCGTACCAGGCGAGTTCGGAGGCGGCGGTGAACCCCTCGATGCCGACGGACAGGCCGGTACGCCTGACCGCGTTGCCCAGAACGTCGATGAACGGGTGGTCCGGCGCGGTATTCGCCGGCGGAAACCAGATGTTGCGGAGCTTCCACGTGAACCTGGGCGGGTGCGCGCGGAGCCAGGGATCGGCCTCGCAGATCGAGGCCACGTACGCCTCGATCTCCCGGACGATGTCCTCGTAGCGCTCCTGCGGGAGCCACCAGAGGTTGTACTCGATCGAGCAGTAGTTGGGTGTCGTGCCCGGATTGGAGATGAGCCGCAGTTGCCCGTCCCGGCCGCCGCCAGGACCGCCCATGATGATGCCCGGCAGGATGGTGTTGAATCCGGCTGGCAGCATCGGATGGGATCGCGTGGCTGCCCAGTGGCGCTCAAGATCCTGGAGGCCGGCCGCGACCTTCATCGCCTTCTCGACGGCGTTGACGCCACCCGCGTCGCCAGGCCCACCGGCGCGGGCGCTCATGTACCGGTTGCCGGCGTGGCTCTCTCTCCCCTCGAATTCGATCCGGAAATGGACGAGCCCCCCCTCGGCCGGCATCACGCGCAGGTCGGTCGGCTCGGCGACGATGACCGCGTCCACGTTCGGCAGGCGAGCCGCGAGGTTTCGCGTGCTGAAGCCGACGACTTCCTCGTCGGCGACGACATGCATCCAGATGTCCCCGGCATGGTCGACGCCTGATTCCACGATGGCCTGGATGGCGGTCAGGCAGGCTGCGACGCCCCCCTTCATGTCGGCGGCGCCGCGCCCCCAGAGTCTGCCGTCGGAGATTTCGCCAGCCCACGGGTCGTGCTGCCATGCGGCGTTGTCTCCGACCGGGACCACGTCGACATGGCCGTTGAAGGCAAGCGACCGGCCCCCGCCGCTGCCGGGAATGCGGCCGACGACGACCGGATAATGCGGCGGTTCGATCCACCGCTCGATCTCCATGCCGAGTTGGGTGATGCCGTCGAGGCTGTCTGATGCATTTTCGGCCGGTGATTCCGGCTCTTCGCGTACGCCGCTCCAGGTGTGGATCCGCTTCATCAGTGGACTTTGCGACGGATTGAGGCTGAGTACGCCGGCCCGGGCCGACAGCTCGCCCAAGCCGTCTTCTAACGCTTTGCCCAATTGTTGTTCAGATACCGATGTGGCGTTTTGGTAGCGCTTTGCCAAATCCTTGAGAATCTGAACTTTCTGCTCGGGCTCGCTGGTGGCCGCCGTGGCGCATAATTCATTGGCGAGATTGACGGTGGCTGTCAATTGCTCCAACTCATTGCGAGGCTTTTTAATCTCGCCGGATATTTTCTGCATACCGGCGACCAGTCTGTCCGGAAAATTCCAGCTTTTCGCGATGCCGATGCCGAGCTCGTTG
>CAIPGK010000440.1 GCA_903864575.1 uncultured Chloroflexota bacterium | reverse complement strand
GTTTCCCACCCGCGGCGCGGCCGTTTTCCGCGCACGGGCCGAAGCCGTATGCGTTTCGGATCAACCAGCCCGCAAGACGATCACGCAACTCGAACAGGCCGGCATTCTCACGGAGATGACTGGACGCCCACGCCATCAACTCTGGCTCTCGGCGCCGGTTCCCGCGATGCTCGATGGATCACGACGACACATCACCTGAGACCCCGGTGTACCCTACCCCCACGGTCACACTCCGGCGCGAGCCGAACACAGGATACGGGAGACGGCTTCCATGTGCGAGATCCAGATGGTTTCGGGCGAGGGCGAGCAGTGGGTGGTGGACAACCCCCGCTTCCGCGCCTTCATCAACGAGGTCAACGACATCCGTCACTATTCGGATGACCCCCGCGCCATCATCGCGGCGATCCAGCCGCCCTTCGCGGACCTGATGGCCGAGGACGACTGGCTGCCCGAGCAGTTCCAGCAGCCCGCCCCGGACGGCGGCATGGGCTCCGGCATCGGCACCTGGCTGCTCTATCGGTCTCTCTCCGGGGATCTCGCCCTCTCCGCACTGGTCGTGCCGCCGGGCGCGTCGACGCCGGTGCACGACCACCTGGCCTGGGGCATCGTCGGTCTCTACCGCGGCGCGCAGGACGAGGACGTTTTCGAGCGGCGCGACGACGGCACCTCCGAGGAAACCGCGGATCTCGCCGTCAAGATCCGCCGCCATCTCACGCAGGGCGACTTCTACGAACTCCTTCCTGAGACCGACATTCACCAGGTGACCACCACCTCCGACATCACCAGCGTAAGCCTCCACCTGCTCGGCATCGACAATGGCTGCATCTGGCGCCACCGCTTTGTGCCCGAGGAGGGAAAGGTGCTCCCCTTCAAGAGCGGCTACGTCAACCAGCCTTGCCAGGAGACGGCGAGCGCCGACTAGCGCCGACTCGCGCCGCAACCGGCCGCCTTTTCTCCATTCCATGGGACGAGGAATCCCGTCCGATCCAGTTTTCCCACGCGATGCCGGGCCCATCGGAGTGACGGAGTTTCCTGGATCAGCGGCATCGCCGATCTGACGCGCGCGCCGGGAGAGTCGCGGAACGGCGGCCGGCCCCGGCGCGTGTAAGATGCGGGAGACGCGCCCAGTCTGTTTCGCGTTGCCACGTCGCGACGATGCCGGTGTCGCCGCGCCGTCAGTCACCAATACGAGGAGCTTTCATGGACGGAACCCGTTTCGACCGCATCACCCGGACCCTCGGTCAGGGCCGCACCCGCCGCGCCGCCGTGCGCTCGCTCGCGGCAGCCGCGGCAGCCGGCCTGATCGGCCGCGCCGCCGCCCCGGCCCCGGCCGAGGCCAAGCACTTCTGTTCGTGGGAAGGTTGCGCCTGCCAGCAGGGCCAGTTCGACGCCACCGGATGCAACGAAGGCCTCGCCTGCTGCATCGGCGATGGCACGCAGTCCGTCGGCACCGGCGTCTGCACCAACCACTGCGGCATCCAGTGCATCGCCCCGAACAACCCCTGCAACGAAGGCTGCCCGTGGTACGGCCCCTGCTACGGCTGCTGCTCCGGAACCTGCGAGAACGGCTACTGCACCTGGGCGTAATGGTCCCGGTCTTCTCGTTCGCTCCCGCGCCCTGGCCGCCTGGCCGGGGCGCGAGTCGTTTACAGGCTGTCGGCTCAGTACCGTGACGCGTCCTTCGGCCGGCTCAGGAAATAGGCCGCCACAACGGCCATTGAACCAAGACCGTAGAGGAACCCCGTCAGGATGTAGGCGGCAAGCCATCCCGCCGTCATTCGACCATCGGCCTGGGTGCGCTTGAACAACCAGATCCCGCCGTAGATCCAGAGAACCAACGGCACAATTATCACCAGCAGGATCACCAGTTCCTGCCACCCCAGCCCATTCATCGGTGGCCTCCATCCCATATCAGCACTTATTTCACGCATCTTATCTTATCGCATCATGAAGGAGACGTGATTCACGGCGCGGTGCGAAGCACGGACGAGCCATCATCCTGCGGCATGTATCCGAGCAACGCCCTCGTGCCGGACAGATCAACCCGGTTGGGCCGGTTGTCCGACACGCCATAGACCGTGTGAAACCCGGAGACCGGCGCGTTCAGGCAGCGCAGCAGGAGATCGTCGAGGTCCCGCGCGCTGACGTATGCCGAGATCTCGCCGGGGCCGGGTGGCGGGTCGGCATGGAGCCACGGCGCGTCATACGCCCCGATGCGGACCGCAAGCACCGTCATTCCCCGCGCGGCGAACACGCTGCCCAACGCCTCCCCCGCTGCCTTGCTCGCACCGTAAAGGTTGACCGGGCGCGGCGGCGCATCGTGCGGGATCGGCGCACCGAGCGGATACCCGCCGATGACGTGCAGGCTGCTTGCCAGCACCACCCGGTTGCAATCTGCCGCCGCCGCCGCGCCCCGCAGCACGTTCAACGTTCCCTGCACATTCACCGGAAACAGGGAGGACTCCCAGTCGGCGTCCGGATCGGGGTCGGCGGCGAGATGGACGATGGCATCGACCCCCTCGCAGGCGCGACGCACCGCGTCGGCATCCCGGATGTCCAGCGGGAGGACGTCGTGGCCATCGCCAGGCGTGTCGTCGAGGCCATCGAGGTTCAGATCGGCGAGCCGCAACCGGAACCTCCGGCCCATCGATCGCCGGAACGCGCTCCCGATACGCCCCGCGGCGCCAGTCAGCAGGATGTAGGGCCGCCCACCGTCCATGCCACGTCGCTCCAGACGCTACCCGCATCCAACGCCGCCACCGTACCATGCCGCCAGCGTCCGTCGATCCACCCGTCGGGAGTCCTCATGCCGCGCTTCGCCTTCGAGACCGTCGACGTCTTTACCGATACCCGCTTCGGCGGCAACCCGCTCGCCGTCATCACCGACGCTCGCGGCCTGGATGACGCGACGATGCTCGCCATCACCCGCGAGTTCAACTATTCGGAAACCACCTTCGTCCTGCCGCCCGACGACCCAGCCAATACCGCCCGCGTCCGCATCTTCACCCCCGGCGGCGAGGTGCCCTTCGCAGGCCACCCCAACGTCGGAACCGGCTACGTTCTGGCGCGGCAGGGTCACGTCCTGGGCCGCCCGGTCGGGGATGATCTCCGCTTCGAGGAGAAGGCAGGTCTTGTCGCCGTGACCGCGCTCCGGGATGGCGGCGAGGTGGTTGGCGGCATCATCCGCGCGCCACACGCGCCGATCCTTTGCCAGGAAGTCGATCCGGCGATCGTCGCGGCCTGCGCCTCGCTTGGCGCTTCGGAGGTCGTGACCACGAATCACCGGCCCATTCGCGCGTCCGTCGGGCTGGGATTCCTCTTCGTGGAAGTGGCGTCCCTCGCCGCACTCGCGGGCGCCTCGGCCGACGCCGCCGCATTCACCGCATTGCGCGATACCCTCGTTGCGGACGGCTGCGGGCCGATCGAGTTCCTCGGCGGCTACTTCTACACCCGGTACCCCGACCAGCCGAACCGCATCCGCGCCCGCATGTTCTCGCCCTTCGACGGCATCATCGAGGACCCCGCCACCGGCAGCGCCGCCGGGGCGTTGGGCGGCCTGCTCGGCACGCTCTCCGGCAGCGAATCCGGCGCGCTCGACCTGACCATCGAGCAGGGCGTCGAAATGGGTCGCCCCAGCCTGATCGAGGTCTCGGCGCATCGTGAAGGCGGGTCGGTGCGGGAGGTCCTGATCGCCGGCCGCTGCGTGCCGGTCATGGATGGGTCAGTGATCGCAGGTTGAGCCGGGACGAAACGCGGGGAGTGATCGATCCTCACCGAACAGCCGGCTTCCGGCCATTCCCGTCGCGCTCCTTCGGAGAAATTGCCGCATCTCGATGGGCCGTCAACCCGCTCCCCCACCTTCCGGCAAGGAGAGACCTCGGCGCACGGCCGTTGGTGGCGATCCCACCTTCGTCGGGATGACGGCAGGACATTCGGGAACCGCGCTGGCGATGCCTGACGCCATGCCCGGAGCCATGCGCCCGGGGAAAGCCTGAGGCATCCACCGTCGCCATCCGTGCGCGAGGTCGCTGCACCAACGGAAGAGGCCACCCTCCCGGGTGGCCTCGGCCCCTGTCACCGAAGCCACAGGAGGGGGACCTGATGGATGACGGATACGGCGTTGGCGAGGGGATCGCCGGCTTGAGGTCTACTCCTCCCCCAGATACGCCTTCCGCACCATGTCATTCTGCATCAGCGCCTTCGCGGAGTCGGCCAGCACGATCTTGCCGGTCTGGATCACGTAGCCGCGGCTCGCCACGGCGAGAGCCATCAGCGCGTTCTGCTCCACCAGCAGCACCGTGGTGCCCTGCTTGTGGATATCCTCGATGATGCCGAAGATGGTCTCGACCATGATCGGCGACAGACCCATCGACGGCTCGTCAAGCAGCAGCAACGTCGGACGGGCCATCAGCGCGCGGCCCATCGCCACCATCTGCTGCTCGCCGCCGGACATCGTGCCAGCCTTCTGGTTGATGCGCTCCTTCAGCCGCGGAAAGAGACTGAACACCCGCTCGATGTCGGCGGGGTCGGCCTTTCCATGGGAGAACGCCCCCATCTCGAGGTTTTCCAGCACCGTCATCCGCGGGAAGATGCGCCGGCCCTCGGGCGACTGCGCCACACCCATCCCCGCAACCTTGTGCGCGGGGGTGCCGTTGATCTTCTGCCCGTTGAACGTGATGCTGCCAGTCTTCGGGTTCAACAGCCCGGAGATGGTCTTCAGCGTCGTGCTCTTGCCGGCCCCGTTGGAACCGATCAGCGTCACGACTTCGCCTTTGTCGACATCCAGGGAAATGCCCTTCAGAGCGTGGATGTGGCCATAGAAGGTGTTCAGATCACGGATTTCGAGCATTGGCATCGTGCTGCCCGCTCCTTCCTCAATGCGCAGCTGGGCTGGTCCGTCTCTCGCGCGTCGCGCCCCGTCATTCCTCCGGAGCGGCGTGAATCCCGGCGATCTTGGCCGCGCCCGCGCCGAGGTAGGCCTCGATCACCTTCGGGTCGCGCTGCACGGTGGCCGGCGATCCGTCCGCGATCTTCTGGCCGTGGTCCAGCACCGCCACCTGGTCGGAAATGCCCATGACCACCTTCATGTCGTGCTCGATCAGCAGGATCGTCACGTCGAGTTCCCGGCGCATCCCGTCGATGAAGCGGGTCAGTTGCGCGGTCTCGTTGGGGTTCATGCCGGCGGTCGGCTCGTCCAGCAGCAGCAGGCGCGGCTCACTGGCAAGCGCCCGTGCGATCTCCAGACGCCGCTGGTCGCCGTAGGCAAGGTTCTTGGCATAATCATCGCCCTTCCCCTTGAGGCCCACATAGGTCAGCAGATCGTCCGCCTTCTGCCGCGCCTCGGCCTCCTCCCGTTTCATCGCACGGGTGCGGAGAATCGCGGCCAACGGCGAGGAGTGCAGTCGGGTGTGCATCCCGATCAGCACGTTGTCGATCGCCGACATGTTGGCGAACAGCCGGATGTTCTGGAACGTCCGGGCGATGCCCCGGCTCGTCACCTGATCCGGGCGCAGGGAGGCGTCCTTGCCGTTCTCGCCGGCGAAGACCGGCCGACCCTCGAAGACGATGCTGCCCCGCGTCGGCACGTAAATGCCAGCGATCATGTTGAAGAAGGTCGTCTTGCCAGCGCCGTTCGGCCCGATCAGCCCGGCGATGGCCCCGGCCGGAATGGACAGGTCCACGTTGTCCACCGCCACGAGGCCGCCGAACTGCTTCGTCACGCCCGTCGCGACCAGGATCGGCTCGGACGTCGCAACGGTCGCCGGATTGCCGGGGAGGGCGTTCCGATTGATTCCGCTCATGCCCGCTCTCCCAGCGCCGGCTCGTTCTCGGCCCGCACGTCATACATCGTCTGATTCTCGGCGATGCTGATGTCCTCGTCCTCCGGGCGCATTTCCGCCTTGCGCTGGGCGCTGGGGAAGAGACCGGCGGGGCGCAGGAGCATCATCAGCACGAGGGCGAGCCCGAAGACCATGAAGCGGTCGGCCTTCAGGTCGTGGTTCGCCAGCGCTTCCCAGCCGATCGCGTTGCCGAGCGCCTGCAGCGGCTTGTTGAGCGCCTCGGTAAGGATGCGGTCGAACGCGCCGATCAGCAGCGCGCCCGCGATCACGCCGTAGATATTCCCGATGCCGCCCAGAATCACCATCGAGAGAATCGTCACCGAGACCGAGAACTCGAACTGGCTCGGGTCGACGAACTGGAACGCGGAGGAGAAAACCGACCCCGCGAACCCGGCGAACGATGCGCCGAGCGCGAACGCCCACAGTTTCGTCGTGACGAGGTTCACCCCCATCGACGCCGCCGCGATCTCATCCTCGCGGATCGCCTGCCACGTCCGGCCGAGCCGCGAGTCGTACATGCGGCGGATGATGAAGAGCGAGAACAGCCCGATCAGGAGCATCAGCCAGTACCAGTTGCGCTGGTCGGTGGCGTTGAAATTGATCGGATGCCCAAAGATGTTGAAGGACGGCGGCTTGGCGATCGGGTTGATGCCCTGCACGCCGTTGGTGATCGCCTCGGCGCTCCGGAAGAAGTTCGGCACGATCTCGCCGAAGCCGAGCGTCACGATCGCCAGGTAGTCGCCGCGCAGCCGCAAGGTCGGCGCGCCGAGGAGGACGCCGAAGAGGGCGGCCACCAGCCACGAAACGGCCATCGCGAACCAGAAGTTCTGCATCCAGCCGGGGATCCAGCCCCGCTGCACGAAGACGCTGGAAGGCGAGGTCAGGAAACCGATCGTGTACGCGCCGATCGCGAAGAACGCGGCATACCCGAGGTCGAGCAGTCCGGCATACCCGACGACGATGTTCAATCCCATCGCGAGGAGCACGTAGACGAAAATCGATTCCCATGCGCCGATGGTGCCCAGACCGAGCGCCTTGTCCACGAAGGGAAAGATCGCCAGCGCGAGCACCGCCGCGGCGAGGAGCGAGTTTTCCTTGCGAGAGGCGGCCGAACGCCGCTGCTCCAGCGTGAGAGCGGCCGGCGCGGCCGGGGCCGGGGTTCCAGCAGAGGCCATGGCTACACCTTGTCCACCGTATGCTCGCCCAGCAGGCCGCTGGGCTTGAAGATCATCACGAGGACCAGCACCCCGAAGATGACGGAGGGCGTCCATTGGGCGCCCCAGCCCGGGATGATCTCCTTCAGGAAGCCGTCGCTGATCGACCAGACGAAGCCGATCAGGAAGCCGCCCAGCACCGCGCCGTTGAGGTTGCCGATACCGCCGAGCACCGCCGCCGTGAAGGCGAAGAGGCCATAGCGGAAGCCCATCTGGAACTTGGCGCTGTTGTTGTAGTAGAGCGCGATCATGCCTGCCGCGCCCGCCAGCGCGCCGCCGATCAGGAAGGCCAGCGAGATCGTCCGGTTGACGTCGATGCCCATCAGGGCCGCCGCCTCGCGGTCCTGCGCGGTCGCGCGCATCGCCTTGCCGGGCCGGGTCTTGTTGACGAACCAGCTCAACAGGAGCAGCAGCGGAATGGTCAGCGCCATCACCGCGAGATCCAGCGGCCGCACCCGCAGCACGCGCGTGTCCATTCCGAACCACTGCTCCAGGATGTTGAAGCGCTGGAGCGGCAGCGGAATCAGGGGCGGCGGCGAGAAGGAGTCCGAGCCCTTCCAGTAGATGCCGATGTTCTGCAGGATGAAGCTGAAGCCGATCGCGCAGATCAGCGGCGCGAGCCGCGGCGCGTTGCGCAACCGGCGGTAGGCGAACCGGTCGATCGACCAGTTGATGCCGGCGCTGAACACCATCGCGATCAGGAACGCGAGGATCGCGATTCCGAAAATCGCAAGCACTGGCGACTTGGAAGTCACGCCGGCCATGGTGACCACGGTGGCCGCCATGAACGCGCCCATCATGAAGACCTCGCCATGGGCAAAGTTGATGAGCTCGACGATGCCGTAGACCAGCGTATACCCCAGCGCGATCAGCGCGATCAGCGCCCCGTTCGAGAGGCCGATCACGCAGCTCTGCAGGAAGAGCTCGTAATTGAATCCAGCAATGACAGGCATAGGATCTCCGGCGGCTGCGCCCCCCGCTTTGCGGGCGACCTGCGTCGGACGAGCGGATACGAAAGAGGAGCGGGCGCGGAAATT
>CAIPGK010000439.1 GCA_903864575.1 uncultured Chloroflexota bacterium | reverse complement strand
CAGCACGAAAGCCGCGCCGGGGAGTCCATGCAGGCACTTGTTGGAGGTCGAGGCCACCATGTCGATGCCTGCACCGTCCAGTGGCAGATCCTCCGCGCCGAAGGAGCTGATGGCGTCCACCGCGACGATGGCGCCATGCCGCTTTGCCGCCCGGGCGATGGCATGGACCGGATTCAGCAGACCGGTGGTCGTTTCGTGGTGAACGACGAAGACGGCGTCGATTTCCGGGTCGGCCGCGAGCGCCGCTTCGACCTCGGACGCATCGATCGGCGTAAGGTCGTTGGCATGGACGGCCACGACCGGGATGCCCGCCCGTTCCGCGATGAGCGCGGCGCGGTCGCCGTAGGTGCCGTTGCGGCAGACGAGAAGCTTCCTCCCGGGGCGGACCGACGAGAGAACCATCGCCTCCAGCGCGGAGGTGCCACTGCCCGCCAGCATCGCCATCGCCCAGTCGTCGCCGACGCCGGCCACCTTGAGCAGTTTGGCGCGGACGCGGTCGAGCAGTTCGCTGTACTCCGGCTCGCGATGGCACATGTCCGGTCCGCCGATGGCGCGGTGGACCCGGTCGGAGGTCACGCTCGGCCCCGGATTGAGCAGGACCAGTTCGCGGTTCAGGCGGCCCGAGCCGTAGCGGGAGGCGTACAGGTCGCCGAACTCGGCCGGGGCGACGATGTGGTCCGGCTCGGCCAATACCAGCTGGGTGCGGGACTGGCCGGGCATCGCCACGCCGATCAGCGCGCCGCAACCGGCCGCGGCTCCAGCCTGAATGGTCTCGGGCGACGCGCCGATGAGGCCGACCTTGCGAATGTCGGCGCAGCCCGCCATCGCCATGCCGGTGTAGATGCCCCAGGGGAGCGGGGCGGGGTTGGAATCCATCCCGAAGTCGATGATGTTCAGTTCTTCATCGGACGGGTTGCTGCCTTCGGTGGCGATCATGCCGATCTGGCAGCCATTGGCCCGGAGACGCTGGAAGGAGAGGGCGATGTCGAAGATCGCCTGCGGCGGAAGATCCCCGGCGAAAAGAATCCAGACGTCGATGGCGCGGTTTGTCGCCCACTCGCGGGCGGTGGCAGCGGAACGCGCGTAGGGCATCAGGCTCCTCCTTCATCCAGCCGCCGCGCGAGCGTTGGCGCGGCAGCGCTGTTCTCGATCTCGAAGTCGGCACGGTCGCCGCGATAGGTGTCGATGGACCACTCGATCGGTTGGTGGTCGCGGTCGAGGCCGCGCCGCTCGACGCGGAGCAGGGGCGAGCCGCGCGGGATGTCCAGGAGCCCGGCGTCCGTGGCGTCGGCAGCGACGGCGGAGATGCGGTGCCGGGCGGTGGCGACGACGATACCCCGTGCCTCCAGCTCCGCGTAGACGCTGCGGATGGAGAGGTCCGCGCCCTGCAGCATCGTGCCGATTTCGTCGGGAAAGACGGTGCGCTCGATCATCACCGGCAGCGTGTCAAGCGTTCGGATCCGCTCGAGTCGCCAGCAACGAGCGCTCGACGGCAGGTCGAGCGCGTCCGCGGCGTCCGCGGAGATCGGCTCGGGGCCGAAGTCGATGACGCGCGCTCCCGGCTGCCTGCCGAGACCGGATGCCCAACTGGTGAAGGAGATCAGTTCGCCGAGCGGCTGAGTGATCGGCGCGCCCTTCACCGAGAAGACGCGGCCCTGCGATCCCCCGACCGTGCCTTCGGCACGAAGCGCGGCGCGGGCCTGCCGCACCGTTCCTCGCGAGACGCCGAAGCGGCGGATAAGTTCATGTTCGGTGGGAAGGGACGCGCCCGGGGCCAGGCGCCCCTCGGCGATGTCTCGCCGGAGTTCATCGGCAATGCGCCGATAGAGCGGCAGGCGGTCGGCCCCGGCGTCGGATTGCGGCCATTCGGCGATAGCGGCCACAGCGTTGGGATGCTCCCTGTTCGCGCAACTTGTCTATACAAGAATGCTACCCGAACCCGGCGCGGCTGTCGATGGCGCGAGGGCTGAATCTGTGCACGGCGGGGCAGGGACGGCGCCCCGTCCTCGGCATCACGAACGATCAGGGGCTGGGCTAGCGGGTCTGTTCCTTGCGAATGAAGGCGGCGATGTCAGGGTTGGTGAGCCGGGTGTAGATGCCCGGGTAGTCCATCCGTCCGCACCCGATGCCCCAGCTGACGATGCCGATCTGCACCGGCGCGGCGCCGCCACCGATGAACAGCGGACCGCCGCTGTCGCCCCAGCAACTGTCCCGGTGCTGCCCTCCGGCGCACACCGACGCCCGGAGGTTGAGGTTCCTGATGCCGGCCTTTCGGTACTCGGCCGCGCACTGACCATCCGGGATGAGCGGAATCGATGTTTCGCGGAGTTCTCGCGGGTAGCTTGGACGGTATCCGGCGCTGCCTCCGGCGCGACGGGTGCTGCCCCAGCCGGACACGGTGGCGATGGTCCCGGGCCGGGTCACGCGTGGATCGCCAGCGGCGGGGAGGGAGATGAACCCGGACACCGGGGCGGGTCGCTTCAGCGTGATCACCGCCACGTCGTAGGCGTCGCTCTGGTCGTACTTTGGGTGGACCGCGATTCGGCGGACGGTCAGCAACTCGCCTTCCCGGTTCGTGCGCTCCCGAAGGCGGGTGGCGCCGGCGAGGATGCGCAGTTGCATCGGCGGCATCGCTTTCGTTCCGGTCCAGACGCAGTGGGCCGCCGTGAGGACGTGGGTCTCGTCGATGAGCGCGCCGCCGCAGAAGTGACTGGTGTACGAGTTGTCGGCCTTGGGGCCAGGGCTTTGCAGGGAGACCATGAACGGGTAGCGGCCGCTGGGAACCGGATGGCCGTTGACGATTTCCTCGGCTGGACGGGCCCGCAGCTGCCACGGCGCCGCCACGAGCAGGACCAGCGCCATCAGGCAGGCCGCGCGCAGACGCCGGCTCGGATTCATTGCTGCATCATGCGCCGGACGAAGTTGCCGACGCTCGGATTGCTGAGCCGGGTGTAGACGCCAGGGATCTGGGTCGCGCAACCGTAGCCAAAGCTGGTGACGCCAAGTTGAACGACCCCGTTGGCGGTGCGCGCGAAGAGCGGTCCGCCGCTGTCGCCGAAACAGGTGTCCTTGTTGTTGGCCCATGCGCACAGATGGGCGGAGGTCAGCGTCAGTCCGGCCATCCCCCAGGTTCGCTTGCAGGTGTTGAAGGAGAAGATCTTGAGACTCGTCTCGCGAAGATCGTTGACCGGACCGCCGCTTTCGGAGATTGCGCCCCAGCCGGAGACGATGGCGGTAGCGCCGGTTTTGCTGGCGTTGCTGTTGCCGACGGCCGGAAGCTTGACGAACCCGATACCCGGTCCGGTGACCGGCGCATCCAGTTTCAGGACCGCGACGTCATACCGCAACCGCATGGTGTCGAAGCCGGGGTGCGGGGTGACCACGGACGCCCCGACCGATCGGGTCGAGGTGAACCGGACGCTGCCATAGAACACGGTGTGGCTGGTGAAGAGCTTCGAGCCATCCGTCACGCAGTGGGCGGCTGTGAGGACATGGGAGGCATCGAGGAGCGTGCCGCTGCACTGGGAGATTCCGGTGCCGGTATCGAACTGGATGGCCACCATGAAGGGATCACCCCCCGGATGGACCTTCTTGCCGCCGACGATTTCGGTTTCGACCGGCGAGGCCGCCGCCTGCCGGGACAGCAGCGCGGGAGCAGGGGCAAGGCAGGCCAGCGCTGCCATCAGGGCGAGTGCGCGGAGCAGCATGGGGAATCTGAGAGGCATGGCATCTCCCGTGCGGGATGCGGCGGAACGGCCGAACGCCGTGACACGCCGGACATATGACAGGACCATGATCGCACGGCAATGTAACCGGAGACAGCCTGCGCGGACGTACAATCGGGGTGTGGTTGGGCATCGCGGCAGCATCGTCCGCAGGAGGAACGACAGCGCATGACTCCCCGAAACTTCGAGTCGCCGCAGATGGCGCGGCAATTGAGCGTCGGGGAATTGCCGCGCTACCGCCGGCCGGACGAACCCGCCGGGGAGAGCGCGCCGCCGGGCATGCCGATTCCATGGGCTGACGTTCCCGCGGCGCTTGCCGATGCGCCGATTTCCGCGGGCGGCAAGGCCCTGCTGCTTGGGCTCTTGCGAACCGGGGCGACGCGGATGTTCGGCGGCGGCGGGGCTGGCATCGAGTACGGCTCGCTGCTGAAGACCGCGGCCCATCCCGAGGATGTCGCGGGGCATGTCCGCGAAGCCGCGGATCACTTGCGGGACCGGAGGATCGACCTGCTGCTGATTCCAGGCATGAGCGGTTACCCGATTGGCGCGATGTACTCGCTCGCCTCGGGCGTTCCCGCACTGCTCCTGAAGAAGGGCAAGCTCACGGCGGCGGAGGCGGAGCGCTACCCACCGGGCGCGTTCGTCATTCCCTCCTACACGGGAGACGGCGATGTGGTGATGTCCGCGGACCCGGCGGCGGTTTCAGACATCGTCGGCCGGATCTGCGAGCGGCAACTGGCTGCCCAGCCGGGTGATGGTCCCGCTCGCCTCGTCCTCCGGTGCGCCGGCGCCGACGACATCATCGACAAGGCGACGATGAGTCAGGCGGTAGGCGAGAGCGCAGTGGTGATTGGTCAGACGGCGATGGCGGACTGGATCGCCCGTCATCGCGCCGAGACCGGAGACCGCCGGCCCATTGAAACCCGCGTGGAACTCGCGGCCTGGGTGACGCCGCTCGTCAAGGGATACAACAACCCGCAGCGGCACCTGCGGGACTGGTTTGGCATCGAGCCGTTCGCCGGGGTGAATGTGACGGGTCTCAGCCTCGACCCGCCAGCCATCGCCGTCGAGGGCGTCGGCTGGTTGGAGTTCCGGCGGTAGCGACCGCTCGCTACCGCACGGCGGCGATCTCGGCGGCAACCGCCTCGACGACACCCAGCGCCTCCGCGAAATCCTCTCGCGTGTGGGCGGTGGAGAACCCCGCGTGGCCCGGCGCGCCGGCGCGGGTGAAGCCGTGGAAGTAGACCCCGCGCTCCACGCAGCCCTGCACGAAGGCGCGGTTCAGCGCGTGGTCGTGGCCGAGCGCGTCGCTCCAGGTGGTGACCGGCTCGGTGATGCCGAAGTAGATGCCGAAGCGCGCGCCCCTGCCCTGGACGCGAGCGGGAACGCCCGCCCGGTCGAAGATGGCCTGCATCTCGCCGTAGAACCAGTCGCCGTCGGCGTTGATCCGGTCGTAGAGGCCGGGCGCGGAGAGTTCATCGAGGGTGGCGAGCGCGGCGAGGACGCTCAGCAGATGGCCGGAGTAGGTGCCGGAATGGACGGCCGGGCCGGTGGGGGCGAGCAGTTCCATGAGATCGGCGCGGCCGGAGACGGTGGCGAGCGGGAGGCCGTTGGCGATCGCCTTGGCGTGGGTGGTGAGGTCGGGGACGACGCCGTACTGCGCGGAGACGCCGCCGAGCGCGGTGCGGAAGCCGGAGAGCACCTCGTCGAAGACCAGCACGACGCCGTGCTCGCGGGTGCGCTCGCGCAGGAGTTCCAGGAAGCCCGGGGCCGGGGGAATGCAGCCGGCGTTGTAATGGATCGGCTCGCAGAAGAGGGCGGCAAGCTGGTCGCCCTGCTCGGCCATGACGCGCTCGAAGGCGTCGGCATCGTTCCAGGGGATCATGATGACGTCGTCGCCCATGCTCGCCGGGACGCCGGCGGAGGAGGGGACGGTG